>URCN01000077.1:0-8061 GCA_900546335.1 uncultured Streptococcus sp. | reverse complement strand
CACCTAGTTGACCAAGTCTTGGTCATGACAGTGAATCCTGGATTTGGTGGGCAAAACACCGCCGATGCGCCCGCCAGCGTCAGACCCGCAACCACCGCAAGAATGGTGGCGAAAGCAACCGCTGAAATAAAGCCGAGGAACAGGTTGCCGCCCACCGCATTGGCCAGGTGAACTGCTGCCATGTTGTTACCACCAATCAGATGGCCCGCCGCGTCTTTATATTCCGGATTCGCACCGACCAGCATGATCGCGCCAAAGCCGATAATAAAGGTCAGGATGTAGAAGTAGCCCATAAATCCGGTGGCGTAGAACACGCTCTTACGTGCTTCGCGGGCATCGCTGACCGTAAAGAAGCGCATCAGAATATGCGGCAAGCCCGCCGTACCAAACATCAGTCCTAGCCCCAAAGAGAGCGCGGAGATAGGATCTTTCACCAGCCCGCCCGGCTTCATGATGTCGACACCTTTCGGGTGTACCGCCATCGCTTCGCTGAACAGATTGTTGAAGCTAAAGCCGACGTGTTTCATCACCATAAAGGCCATAAAGCTGGCACCGAACAGCAACAGCACGGCTTTGATAATCTGTACCCAGGTGGTCGCCAGCATGCCGCCGAACAGGACGTACATCATCATCAGCACGCCGACCAGCACTACCGCAATGTGATAGTTAAGGCCAAACAGCAGCTCGATCAGTTTACCTGCGCCCACCATCTGGGCGATAAGGTAAAGCGCCACCACCACCAGAGAACCACAGGCCGAAAGAATACGAATCGGCCCCTGTTTCAGACGGTAAGAGGCCACATCGGCAAAGGTGTAGCGACCGAGGTTACGCAGACGTTCGGCAATCAGGAACAAAATGATCGGCCAGCCTACCAGGAAGCCTAGCGAGTAAATTAAGCCGTCATAGCCGGAGGTAAACACCAGCGCGGAGATCCCCAAGAATGAGGCGGCGGACATATAGTCCCCGGCAATCGCCAGCCCGTTCTGAAAACCGGTGATATTGCCGCCTGCGGTGTAGTAGTCATTACGCGAACGTACGCGTTTTGACGCCCAGTAGGTAATGCCGAGCGTAAACACGACGAAAATCAGGAACATAATAATCGCCTGCCAGTTCGTTGGCTGGCGCTCTACGGCCCCGCTAATAGCATCCGCGGCGTTAGCTGCGAAAGGGAGTGTGGCGGCAAGCGCCGTCAGAACTCTTTTCATGATGCTTGTACCTCATGCAGGACTTCGTTATTAAGACGGTCGAATTCGCCGTTCGCCCGCCAGATGTAGATACCAGTGAGAACAAAGGAGATCACAATTACCCCGACACCGACTGGAATACCGCGTGTGACGCTGGTGTTCGGATTCAGCGGGGTGCCCAGCCAGCCGGGCGCGAAGGCGATCAGTAAAATAAAGCCGATATAAACTGCCAGCATAATAATCGACAGGATGGTGGCAAACCGTTGCCGTTTTTCGACTAACTCCCTGAAATGCACATTGTCTTCTATCCGCTGATAAATCGTACCATTCATCACAGATTCTCCAGAGGTAATGTAGGGATTGTTTTAATTCCCGCTCCCTTATGGGAGAAGGTTAACGCTTGTAGTTCGACGGATTTCTTTGCTCCATTAATGGTTGTTGTCCCTTTTGTAAAGTGAACCTCGCTCTCGCTTGCTCTATCGTCATCAAAATGAATCGTTGCCGCCTGCTTCTGCCCTTGAATCCCCTTGGATTTCGCTGCGCTTGCTGAAGGGAAAACTGGAAGCGGAACATAATACACCACCCGATACCAGGTAAATTCTTTTTCCAACTCTTCATCTCTAGGATCATCCGCGTTCAGTAAATATTCATCGAGAGCTCCTTCTCCCGACATTGTGTTTGCGTCAATATCCTCTCTTGGATAATAGCCAGGAATTTCAGGAGAAATCACTTGAGACCAAGTTTGGTCTGCAGACCAGGCTGAGTATGTCACACCAGCTGTCGCATCATTTGGCTGCCGTTTCGCCAAAACCTGATCGATTCTCTTGGTTCGAGTAAACGAATGAGTCTCAACATGCTTTGGAGCAAGGAGTGATAAATCAGAATGGTTTGTTTTTTTGAGATATTCATAATCAATTTCGCGAGTTGCACGAACAGTTTCGGTTAGTTCTGTTATCTTGTGTCTAAACTGAAATTTGAATTGTTTTGGACTAGGCGAGTCACCAAAGGTATGATCTGTAAAATCGTTACTGATCAGTTCATATCCTGCATCTTCCAATTCCTTAATTCGACGAGCAGGATCATAAGAAATTGGTCCATTAGGTTTGCCTACAACTGTGTCTACCTGTCCTAGTTGCACTTCCTTAGACGGATCATTTACATCCACAAAGGTGAAACTTGCAGATGACAGTTTGGTGGACATTTGGATTGAAACATTATTGGACTCAGTATACTTAGAACTGCCATTTGCCAGAGCCGAAGAAAGATAAGCCGTAGCACCTGGGGCAGTATCTTGCCCGATAAGTGCTCCATCGATGGGAAACTGAACCCTACTTCCAGCAGCAACCGGAGCAGTCGAATGCCAACGAACTGCACGAATCTCTGACCAATCCGACACTTGATCTGCTGTGAGCCATTGTGAAGCATTAATTTCTGTAGCAGTGCCCGCAGTGCGACTATATTGAACTTCCCAACCAGAAGGTGGTGTTAGAGCTTTTGTCAAACTCACTGTAAATTGAGAACCACGATTTCTGGATTCTAGCTGTTTATCACCTTTCATCGGCAAGGATGATAAAACATAAACGTCTGAAACAGGCTGTTTCGCTGCGTTTTTATAGGTCACTCTGAAATCAATCTCATCACCAGGATAGTGTTCTTGAGTATTATAGGCAAAGTGTTGATCTGTCGCCCTTTTCACTTCAGAGTAGACACCACTCGCTTCAGAAGCCTGTACGATCACATTGAAGTCATGAGAGGTCGAATTTTTCGAAGTAACAGTAATGCCATCTAGTTCTCCTAAGTCAAAACCATTCTGAGCTTGAACATCAGGAAGTTCTTCGTCCCAGAAAGCAATCGCTTTATAGGTATAGGTCCCATTTGGAATCGTCTTGTTTTCCAACTTCAAAAGCGTTGGGGGCATAGGGGAGTCTGGGGTTCCCTTTACTTGAGCATAATAGAGAGTTTTCCCAGTATCTTTGTAATTATAATAGACCTTAAAATTAGGATTCCCACTAAAGTTTAATTGAGGGTCAGCCAAATAGGCTAAATGGTAAACTCCTGTCAAGTTTGCGAAGTTCTGGGTAGGTGTGTTTTTACCAGCAGTCGTTGTGATAAAATCTTCCTTAAAACCAGAAGCATCTGTATGTCGATTGAAAACATCTGTTCGGGCTCGCCCAATCATTGAAATTTGCTGAACAACACGCGTCAATTCGGCTGAAGCCGTTTGAGAGAAGGAAACAGTGTTTCCAGTATTCTTAAAAGTGAAATCCGTTCTAGAATCCAACTTACTAATCGTCGAATCTTTATAGAGACTTTCCCAATTATTAAAACGTGTTTTTGTCTGGAAAAAAAATGCCGAAGTATCATTGGTTGAGGACTTCCTCATCTTGATATTTTTAAATTTGTACTCCAGTTCCTTCACATCTTGCTCTTCCGTCAATCGTAGACTACGAGTGTTACTATTAAAAGTCCCTAATAACTCACCTGTAGCTTTATTGTATACTTCTACGGATGCATCCGGTGAAGAGAAAAATTCGTTCCAATAACGCTCCTCAATCGCGTTTACTTCTCGATAAGACTCTCGTGGGTCCTGTATTTTATGAGTGACAGTATAGTCATTTATAAGATAATCTTTTTCAACCTCTGCGACTGATGAAAGTCGAACATTAGAACGGTATTCTGTTTCACCATAGGAACGAATTATCTCCGAGTCAGACTGATTATAGTGTCTAAATTCAAAGAGAGAAGACTCTGGCTGATCTGTTTTTTGAACAAAGAGAGCATAGGGAAGAACGGCCGTATTTTGATAACTAGTCCCATCTGCTTTTGTATAGATACCCGTCACAGTTAGCTTTTGCGCTTTTCTATTGATATCTGCTACTTTGGCATTCTTTAACTTGAAAGAAATTGGAATGAGCTTATTTTTATTGTTATTGATATCTTGAAGCGGATTGTTAGCTCTGTTAATGGTCAGATGGTAACCCGTCGCATCGGCAGTCCATCCCAAAGCTTTGGCTTCATCTGTCAATTCATAACCTTCTTTTAACTCTATATTATAGGTATAAGAAGTGACAGGATCAATGATATGCCCCCCGACATCACTAATCCCCATACCATTAATCATACGACCATCAAAGACACCATTTCCATAGTTGAAATAATCATTTCTTGCCGTATTATTCTTAGGATCTTTCGCACCATTAAATAGATAGTAGGACACAACCGACGAATCATCGTCAACGATACCATCATTATTTCGATCGTAGCCAATGACCTGATTGTTAGACATTGGTGTCAGACCACCTACCCCGTTTTCTAAGACTTTCCATGTGTGTTCAATACTTCCAAGTTCTTTGAGGACATTGCCATTTTTGTCATAGAGCTTAGCAGTTGCGGTCACCTTGTGGTCTGGCCCAATGGCTTGGACAGCACCTCCCCAGTTCTGAGTCAAAGGATCTATCTGAAAAGTATAGACGAAGTTATAGTTTGCCCCACCTCTCAGATTTGTAGGTTCTATCTTTAAATCAAGGTCCCCATTCGTTTTTTCTTGACTGAACTTTACACCACCGACTGGAGAAGGGGTCAATTTAATAGCCTTCCCATTTTGGAAATGAATTTTGATATACCCACCAGAATAGTCTGCTTCGTGTCCAGTAATACTAAAGGTCAAGGATTCACGGACACTATCTACCGCATGGATATCTTTGATTGGCGAATGAGCTTGAAATTCTGCATTGACTTCATCTAACGATCTCTTGCGTCTAGAAGGAGTTTTTCCGCTAGAATCGCTCTCTTCCTTGCTTTTCTGCTCAGTTGGAGTTGATTCAAGAGATTGCTTTTTCTCCTCATCTAAAGAAGGTCGACTCGCTTCCTTCGTATTATCAACTTGTGAAACTGGTTGGCTTTGAGCGACTGGTGCAGATACTTCTATTTTGGACGGTTCAGTTTTATCCTTCCGGTCCTTAATCGCTTCGTTCTGTGTTACCACTTTTTGAGGCTCAGAAATGACTTCCTGTCCATTCTCAGCACTTTTTTCCTTCTGTTGAATTTCCGTCTGCGTTTGTTGTTCCTTATTGTTGACTTGAGCTTCATCCGCTTGCACTGGAGAAGTAGCCATGACCATAAAAGTTCCTAGCAATACCGAACAGGTCCCAACACTTAACTTTCTAATCGAAAAGCGGGAAAAAGATTGATTAAAAAATTTTTTCTTCATCATTTCTCCTTTATATTCATACTTAATCTAACATAACAGCTTTATCATTATAACTTATAGTAAATAGAATTTCCAATAGAATGTTCATTTCTACAGAAATTTCTTTATAACTCCATTTGCATAGAAAAAGGAAGCTGTAAAACCAGCTTCCTTCTGTTATTTTCATTCAATTTTCACGATTATTCCACACTGAAAAGATATGGATATACGGGTTGTTGACCTTGGTGAATCTCTACTTCAACATCTTCAAATTCTTCTGCGATTTCTTGGGCAATTTCATTGGCAAGTTCTTCGCTTCCGTCTTCACCGACATAGAAAGTCACGATTTCACTGTCTTCGTCCAACATATGTTTCAATGTTTCTGTCAAGGTTTGGTGCATGTCAGGATTTGACACGAGGATTTTCCCATCAACCATACCAAGATTGTCATTTTCATGAATTGCTAATCCATCGATAGTTGTATCACGAACGGCTGTTGTTACACTACCACTGATGACATCGCCAAGGGCTGCAGTCATGCGTTCTTTGTTTTCTTCGATTGATTTGCTTGGATCAAAGGCAAGAAGGCTAGTTAATCCTTGAGGAAGGGTACGCGCTTCTACCACTACTGCTGGTTGATCCAATACCTCTGCAGCAGATTGAGCCGCCATGAAGATATTTTTGTTGTTTGGCAAGAAGATGATGTTGCGAGCATTGACCTGTTCAACAGCCTTGATAAAGTCTTCTGTTGAAGGGTTCATTGTCTGACCACCTTCGATAACATAATCCACACCTTGAGCACGGAAGATATCTGCTAAACCTTGACCAGCTACTACTGCGATAAGAGCATACTCTTTTGTTTCAGAAGGCTTGTTTCCTTGAGTTGCTTCTTTTTCAACTTGCGCCTCGTGTTGGTTACGCATGTTGTCCACTTTTACCTTGATCAAGCTACCATATTTGAGACCTTCTTGCATGACAAGACCTGGATCTTCTGTATGGACGTGAACTTTGACGATCTCATCATCGTTGACAACAAGTAGTGAGTCACCTAAGTCATTCAAGTAGTTACGGAATTCATCGTAGTCAAAGTCCTTAGAATAAGTTGGACCTTGTTTGAGAGCTACCATGATCTCCGTACAGTAACCGAAGGTAATATCCTCAGTTGCCACATGACCTGCTACAGACTTGTGGTGCTCTGCATTAATCATTTCACTCATGTTGGCAGGAGTCGCTACAAAGTCTTCAGAAGCACTGTATTCACCAGTAAGAGCTGATAGGAAACCTTCGTAGATGAAGACCAAACCTTGACCACCTGAGTCCACAACACCAACTTCTTTCAAAACTGGAAGCATGTCTGGTGTTTTGGCAAGAGCTGTTTTAGCTCCTTCCAAGGCTGCACGCATGACCTCAACGGCATCATCTGTCTGTTCCGCTTTTTTCTTGGCACCAATGGCAGCACCACGAGAAACTGTCAAAATAGTTCCTTCGACTGGTTTCATAACAGCCTTGTAAGCTACTTCGACACCGGATTGGAAGGCAAGAGCCAAGTCTTGACCTGTTAATTCATCTTTTTCCTTGATAGCCTGAGAGAAGCCACGGAAGAGCTGAGAAGTGATAACCCCTGAGTTTCCACGCGCACCCATCAAGAGCCCCTTAGCAAGAATGCTCGCCACTTCTCCAACTGTAGAAGCAGGCTTGTCTGCTACTTCTTTCGCACCATTTTCGATGGTCATTCCCATGTTTGTCCCAGTATCTCCATCTGGAACTGGAAAGACGTTCAATGAATTGACATATTCTGCTTGCTTATTCAAACGAGTTGATGCAGCCTGCACCATCTCTTGGAATAAACTGGTAGTAATTTTTGACACGATTATTCTCCTACAACTTTGATATTTTGAATGTAGACATTCACAGTCTGAGCAGTAATTCCTAGTTGATTTTCTAAACTAAAACGAACACGCTCTTGAATGTTTTTTGACACTTCGCTTATCTTTACTCCGTAGCTCAATACGGTATAAACATCAACTGCAATGCTACCATCTTCGGCTGCTTTTATAACAACACCCTTAGAATAATTTTCCTTACCAAGAAGGGCTTGGAAATTATCTTTGAGGGCATTTTTACTAGCCATACCGACCACACCAAAAATCTCAGTTGCGGCACCACCTACAACGGTTGCAATCACTTCATCTGTCAGTTCGATTTGACCATCTTTTGTATTAATTTTTACAGTCATTTTTTTTACCTCAACTAGTTGATACTCTATTTTATCATATTTCAGCCCAAGTGTAAAAGCAGAATGCTGTATCTGCGGATATTTACTCTATTTTTCAAATGGTTTTATCCTTAGAGCAAAAGAAAAAGACCTAAGCGGTCTTTTCATTTTTATTAAACGCGTTCAACTTTACCTGATTTCAAAGCACGAGCTGAAGCCCAAACTTTTTTAGGTTTACCATCGATTAATACGCGAACTTTTTGTAAGTTAGGTTTCACAGTGCGTTTTGTTGAGTTCATCGCATGTGAACGGTTATTACCACTTGAAGTCTTACGACCAGTGAAGTAACATACTTTTGCCATTTTAAGTTTCCTCCTTTGCCTTGATCTTGGAGCGATAATATTCAGCTCATACTAACTTAATTTATCATATTAGGCACTGATTTGCAAGAAGATTTTTAGTGACTAACAACA
>URCN01000076.1:0-8131 GCA_900546335.1 uncultured Streptococcus sp. | reverse complement strand
CTACCAAAACCATGCTGGCAAGCATGCTACACACAACAAACATCCATTTCTTAAACTTCATAAATAAACGACCTTTCTGTTTTTCCTGAATAATTATAACTCTTTTAAAAATAGTTGTCAACCCTTTTAAAGATTTTGATTGTAAAACAATTCTTTTCATAAAAAAGAAGACTGATTTATTCTAATCAGCCTTTTGTTCTGTATATTTAAACCGTTTCTTATAGTTCGACAATCTTACCTGTTTCAAAGTAAACAACCCATTCACAGATATTTTTTGCGTAGTCTCCGATACGCTCCAAGAAAGAAATGACTTGGAAGTAATCACGACCTGTAACGATAGCTTCAGGATTTTTCCTAATTTCTTCTGTAGCCAAATCACGGATGTTATCAAAGTAATGGTTAATTTTTTCATCCATAGCCGCTACTTCGTAGGCTTGATCCACAGAACCATTCAGATAGAGATCTAGAGCTGCTTCAACGAAGTTTTTTACATCGCGTCCCATCTTTTTGATTTCTTCTTCAACAGAAGGGATACGTTGCTCCCCCTTCATACGAATGGTCGCCTCAGCGATAGACACTGCATGATCTCCCATGCGTTCCACGTCAGAAACTGCCTTGAGAACGGTCAAGACGGTACGAAGATCTTGCGAAACAGGTTGTTGGAGGGCAATCATTTCAAATGATTTCTTTTCCAACTTCACTTCATATTCATTTACTTCTGCATCGTCTTCGATGACTTCTTTTGCCAAATCACGGTCATGCGTAACAAAGGCACGCACTGTACGATTGATCTGCGAGAGCACTTCTTGTCCCATAGCATAGAACTGGTTGTGCAATTTCTCCAAATCTTCTTCAAATTGAGATCGTAACATCATTCAACTCCTTATCCAAATTTTCCTGTAATATAATCTTCTGTTTCCTTGTTTTGTGGGTCTAGGAACATCTTCTTCGTATCGTTAAACTCGATTAAATCCCCATCTAGGAAAAATCCTGTTTTATCAGAGATACGAGAAGCTTGTTGCATCGAACGCGTTACCAAGAGCATGGTGTATTTATCTTTCAGACCATACAAGGTTTCCTCAATCTTACCAGCCGAGATAGGGTCCAAGGCTGAAGTTGGTTCATCTAAGAGGATAATTTTCGGACTGGTTGCTAAGACACGAGCAACACAAACACGTTGTTGTTGTCCACCAGAGAGACCAATGGCCGAATCATGCAACCGATCCTTTACTTCATCCCAGATAGAAGCACGTTGCAAGGCCTTTTCTACTGCTTCATCAAGAACTTGCTTGTCCTTGACCCCATTGATACGCAGCCCATAGACAACATTTTCGTAGATAGACATAGGGAAGGGATTAGGCTGTTGAAAGACCATACCGATTTCCTTACGCAATTCAACCGTATCGGTACGGGGGCTGTAGATATTGTGACCATTATAGACCACTGAGCCAGTTGTTGTCACCTCAGGATTTAGATCGCCCATGCGGTTGATGGCTTTGAGCAGGGTAGACTTTCCTGATCCAGAAGGACCAATCAAGGCCGTTATTTCCTTAGGTTGGAAAGAAAGGGAAACACTATTCAAGGCCTTCTTTTTATTGTAATAAACGGACAGGTCTGACACCTGTAAAATCGCTTCTGACATACCATTTCCTTTCTAACCAAAGTGTCCCGTTACATAGTCATTGGTTGACTGTAACTTAGCATTTTGGAAAATATTGGATGTCTTATCATACTCAATCAAATCACCCAGGTAGAAAAATCCTGTGTAGTCACTTGCACGCGCAGCCTGTTGCATACTGTGGGTAACGATGATGATGGTAAAGTCCTTCTTCAATTCCAACATGGTTTCTTCCAGTTGGGCTGTCGCAATCGGATCCAATGCTGAAGCCGGTTCATCCATCAAGAGGATATCTGGCTTAACAGAGATAGCACGAGCGATACAGAGACGTTGTTGCTGACCTCCAGAAAGCATCAAGGCTGATTTGTGGAGGTCGTCTTTGACCTGTTCCCAAAGGGCAGCCTGTCGGAGAGAGGTTTCGACAATTTCATCAAGTACTTTCTTGTCCTTAACACCTGCACGTTCATGAGCAAAAGTGATGTTGCGGTAAATAGACTTGGCAAATGGATTTGGACGTTGAAAGACCATTCCGATATACTTGCGCATCTCATAGACATTGATTTCTGGACGATTAACGTCAATCCCTCGATAGAGGATTTGACCTGTGACCTTGGCAATATCAATGGTATCATTCATCCGATTGAGACTGCGAAGATAAGTAGATTTCCCTGATCCAGAGGGGCCAATCAAGGCTGTAATTTTATTTTTTTCAAATTGCATATCGATGCCCTTGATGGATTCATTTTTACCGTAGTAAACATGTAAATCCTTAGTAGAGAGGGCCACTTTTTCTTCAGGGAAAGTGATGATATGCTTTTCATCCCAGTTATATTTTGACATGGCTTCTCCTTTAGGCAGCGGTTAATTTCTTGTGTAGGTAGCTT
Organism: uncultured Streptococcus sp.; assembly: GCA_900546335.1. Lineage (GTDB taxonomy): Bacteria > Bacillota > Bacilli > Lactobacillales > Streptococcaceae > Streptococcus. Next base: position 5,629 of record URCN01000076.1, on the reverse strand, counting down.
CCGAGTTTGCGAGCTCCAAAGTTAAAAATCAAGATAAAGATGAGGAGCACGGCGGCAGAACCAGCAGATACGATGGTAGCATCAGGAATGGTTCCTTCACTGTTGACCTTCCAAATGTGGACAGCCAAGGTTTCTGCTTGACGGAAGATTGAGATGGGACTGGTAACACTGAGGATATTCCAGTTAGACCAGTCAAGAGCTGGAGCGGATTGTCCTGCCGTATAGATAAGAGCGGCGGCCTCACCAAAGATACGGCCAGATGCCAAGACAACACCCGTTACGATACCTGGAAGGGCTTCTGGAATGACGACATGGACCACAGTCTCCCAACGAGAAATTCCAAGAGCCAAACCAGCCTCACGTTGCGTATGGTGAACGTGTTTTAAACTGTCCTCAACATTTCGAGTCATCTGAGGGAGGTTAAAGACCGTCAAGGCCAAGGCACCTGAAATGATTGAAAATCCATACTCAAACTGGACTACAAAGATCAAGTAACCAAAGAGACCCACAACGACTGATGGTAGAGAAGACAAAATCTCAATACAGGTACGAATAAAATTGGTCACAGGTCCTTTTTTGGCATACTCAGCGAGGAAAACGCCAGCTCCCATAGACAGGGGAACAGAAATGATCAAAGTAATAACCAAAAGGAAGAAGGAATTATAGAGCTGAATCCCGATACCCCCACCTGCTTGATAAGAGGAAGATTTCCCTGTCAAGAAGGACCAAGAGATATGCGGTAACCCTCTCACCAAGATATAGAGAATCAAGGATGCCAAGATGGCAACGATGATACCCGCGATGGTATAGAGGACAGCTGTTGCAAGTTTATCTAATTTCTTAGCGTGCATAGTTTTTCTTTCCTCTTTCTTTCGTAATCAATTTAATCACACTGTTAAAGGCCAAACTCATCAAGAGCAATACCAAGGCCAGTGACCAGAGAACGTTATTATCAACCGTTCCCATGACGGTATTTCCGATACCCATAGTCAATACAGATGTCAAGGTCGCAGCTGGTGTTGTTAACGAGGTTGGGATAACTGCTGAGTTTCCGACAACCATCTGAATAGCAAGGGCTTCACCGAAGGCACGCGCCATCCCAAAGACCACTGCAGTGAAAATACCTGAACGTGCCGCTTTCAAGGTCACACGCCAGATGGTTTGCCAACGAGTGGCTCCCATAGCTAAACTGGCTTCACGGTAATGACGAGGAACAGCACGCAAGCTGTCTGTTGTCATAAAGGTTACAGTTGGTAGGATCATGACAAAGAGAACGAAAATCCCTGACAAGATCCCAAAACCAGTTCCACCAAAGATGCTACGAACAAAAGGCACCACAACTTGCAAACCGATAAATCCATAGACGACTGAAGGAATACCGACGAGAAGTTCAATGGCTGGTTGCAAGATTTTTGCACCCTTTGGTGATACTTCTATCATAAAGACTGCAGCACCAATAGCGAAGGGGGTGGCGATGAGGGCTGATAAAATCGTCACAATAAAGGAGCCCAAAATCATTGGAAGGGCACCAAATTGTTTCCCTGAAGGATTCCAAGTTTGTCCAAAGAGGAAATCAAAGATATTCACTCCATTGACAAAGAAGGTCGATAAGCCTTTTTGGGCTACAAAAATCAAAATCATTGCCACAATGATGACAATCAAAGAAAGGCAGGTGAAGGTCAAACCTTTACCAAACTTCTCAAGGCGAGAGTTCTTTGAAGGAGAGAGTAATTTTTTAGATAATTCTTCTTGATTCATTATTGACCTCCTTCTACTGCTATGACGGTACCTGAAGCATCCTTTTGGACTTTCATTTCATTGATTGAGATATAGCCCATGCCCTTAACAATCCCATTTTGGGCTTCATCTGAGAGGACGAAATTCAGGAATTCAGTAGCTAACTCATTTGGCTGACCAAGTGTGTACATATGTTCATAAGACCACAAAGGCCAATTATTAGTCGTTACATTCTCAGATGTAGGTTCATAGCCATTCAGTTTCATGCTTTTCACGGAGTCATCTACATAGGCAAAAGCCAGGTAAGAAATGGCTCCAGGCGTTTGGGATACAATGGACTTGACCATCCCATTAGAATCCTGTTCTTGGCTCTGCATAGCAGATTGGCCATTCATAACCACTGTATCAAACGTCGCTCGTGAACCAGAACTTGCTGCTCGGTTGATGATTGAAATGGCCAGGTCTTTGCCCCCAACTTCTTTCCAGTTGGTCACTTCACCTGTAAAGATTTTGCGAAGTTGCTCGGTTGTGAGATTTTCAACATCCACTTCCTTGTTTACAATCACAGCAAGACCAGCCACTGCAACCTTGTGGTCTACTAGAGCTGAAGCATCGATTCCATCTTTTTCCTCTGCAAAGACGTCAGAGTTCCCGATGTCTACTGCTCCAGACTGGACTTGAGATAGTCCTGTACCCGATCCACCGCCTTGAACATTGACTGTTTTTCCGATATTTCTAGAACCAAATTCATCTGCTGCCGCTTCGACAAGAGGCTGAAGAGCTGTTGAACCAACGGCTGTCATAGATTCTCCACGATCAATCCAGCTAGCACATCCTGCTAGAGAACCTGCCATCAAAAGAGCTGCAAGAGACATGACGAGCTTTTTTCTTTTTTTCACTGTTATTCTCCTTGAACATAATGATAAATGTTCTGATTTCTTCCGTTTGTCCTGATCATCCAATTATCATCAATGATTGTCTCGCTTTATTTTATCTAGTCATTCTTAGGAGCGGACAATTCCATCGTATAATATAAGTAATAATAAAAGACTATCAGAAAAAACTCATAATTCCACTATAACATAGAATAGGCTCTTTGACTAGCTTTTTCACCTGAATCTGAGTCCTTTTGGATAATAATTTTTCAAAACATTTCCTGTTACCTTGGCAAAGCCTAATCCGTTTCCTTGAACCACAACTTGATACCATCCATTTGGTCGAACTTCAGACAATTGAACAGTCTCACCAGCCACATATTTTACAAAGTCCTCATCATTGATTTCGACACTTTGAAGTACTTGGCTTGGTTTCAAGGCTAATCCCAGAGCAAAGCTTGGTTCGAAGCGTTTCTTCTTAAACGTCCCCAGATGGAGCCCATTTCGGGCAATTTTGAGCTTCCCTAGATCAGGTAGCATCCCTGGCAAGAGATAGAGCTGATCTCCAAAAGTCTGCAAGATACCAGTTAGATTGACCTGTAAGTGTTTTTGGGCAAATTCTTGCCACAAAGCCAATTGTTCACGACTGAGATTGCTCTTGCTAGCTTTGAATTCAGGTGCTGGATTTTGTCCCTTAAACTGTAAGTGTGCAACAAACTGGCCTTCTCCCTTGAAATGATGAGGATACATCCGCGCTGTTTCAGGAAGATCAATACCTGCTACCATACCGTTCAGATGCTCAACCGGAAGCAGTTCAAAATCATAGGTATCAAGTAACCAGTGGACGATTTCTTCATTTTCCTCAGGTGCCCAAGTACAGGTCGAATAGACCAAACGACCACCTTCTGCAAGCATGGTCACTGCATCTTCTAAAATTTCTCTTTGGAGACTGGCACATTGGCTAGGATAATCGGTACTCCAATAATCCATGGCATCTGGCTGCTTACGAAACATCCCTTCACCCGAGCAAGGTGCATCAAGGACAATCACATCAAAGTAACCTTTAAAAACCTTGGTCAAACGGTCAGCAGATTCATTGGTCACGACAACATTTGTCGCTCCAAATCGTTCCATATTTTCCACTAAAATCTTAGCACGCTTGCTTGAAATTTCGTTGGAAACAAGGACTCCTTGATTAGCCAGATAGGCTGCTAGGTGAGTGGATTTTCCACCTGGTGCTGCCGCCAAGTCCAAGACCTTCATGCCAGGACTTGGTTGAGCTACCTGGGCTACCATTTGGGCTGCAGGCTCTTGCGAATAAACGAGACCTGTCACGTGTTCTGGTGACTTCCCTGAGACCTTACCATAGTGTCCCCAAGGTGTATGAGGAATGGCATCTGCAAACGACAACTGACTTTCTTTTAAGGGATTAACCCGAAAAGCCGATACTGCTTCCTGTTTAAAAGAGGCAAGAAAATCTCTTGCCTCATCTTCTAGTATCGCTTCATATTTTTCAACAAATCCTTCTGGAAATTGCATTTAGTTCTCTTTCCTTTCGTAGATATAAGACTGAATCTCTTCTTGCATCTCGATTGGCACCATCATGACAGGCTGACGCGTTTTAAAATCAGCGGGCTCACCCGATACCGTAAGAAGGCGATAACCCAGACTTTCCCCTAAGATACTGGCCGCAGCGTAATCCCATGGCTGCAGGTAGGTAATATAAGTCAGAAGACGACCCGATAAAACCTTTGCAAAACTAATGGCCGCACTGCCGTAAACACGGACTCCCAACGCTGCTCGACCCAAATCACCCAAGCCCCACTCATTACTTTCAAACATACCTGAGTTACCGGCAACTAAAAATTCTTGAAGAGGTTTCTTTTTAAAAGGCGGTAAGGGATCATTATTACGACAAGGAGGAAAGGCACCACCACCATGGTAACAATCACCTTTCATGACATCATAGATGATGCCAAATTTGCCCACACCATTCTCAAAATAAGCCAACATAACGGCAAAATCTTCCTGCTGGGCGACAAAATTATTGGTACCGTCAATGGGATCAATCACCCAAACACAACCTTGACCGACTGCAGCACGCAGACAGCCTTCTTCCGCGCAAATCAAGTCCTTAGGATAGGAGGACTTGATCCGATTAACCAAGAGTTGCTGAACCTCCTTGTCCAAACGTGTCACCAAGTCAGTAGGGGAAGACTTGCGCTCAACCTGCAAATCTTCTTTCATGTGAGCCAAAATATACTCAGCAGCTTCCTGCACAATCTGTTTGGCAAATTCAAATTTAGTTTCCAAGAGAAATCTTCCCTTCTCTTTTTTCTTTTGCTAATTGAACTGCATGATAGAAGGAATAACCGCTAGCCGTCTCAAATTCGCGACCTAGGCGCTTTTCTTCACTTTTGCTCGGAACGACTGACTTAAATTCCTTGTAAGACTCTAGCAGTTTTTTTGCTTCTACCTTATCTTCATAAGCAGCTTCAACATCATTAAAAAAAGAAAGCACTGAAGCAAGTTCTTCAGTGCTCCACGACAAATCTAGTGGGTAACTATACTGTTTGTTCATCTATCCTATACCAGCTCTCAATGTTGCTTCTTTCAATTCTTGTTTACGGTAACTACGAGGGAGAAAAGCACGAATCTCATCTTCATTAAAACCGATCTGCATGCGTTTGGTATCTATAATAATTGGGCGACGCAAAAGACTAGGATATTGCTCAATCAACTGAAGCAACTCCGATACCGAGATACTCTCTACATCAATATCCAATTTTTGGAAAATTTTTGAACGAGTTGAAATGATGTCATCAGTACCATTTTCGGTCAAGGAAAGAATATGTTGCAACTCTTTTCTTGTTAAAGGACTGGTCATAATATTATGCTCTTGAAAGGGCACCTTATGCGTCTCTAACCAGGCCTTTGCCTTACGACATGATGTACAGCTCGGTGATAAAAATAGTGTAATCATGCTTTTCTCTTCTTTTATCTATACTTGCTATTTC
>URCN01000075.1:0-8139 GCA_900546335.1 uncultured Streptococcus sp. | reverse complement strand
TTTTTAGTACAAGCCTCTTAATTAGTTTATTATTTTTTTTAAAAGTGTAAAAAAGAGTGTCTTAATTCTTTTATGAAAGCGCTGTATAATTGCCTTGTAAATAAAATTTGAGAGGTATCAAAATGAATGATTGGTTAAACATAAAAGGCAAAACAGTTCTTGTGACTGGCGCGTCATCTGGGATCGGTAAGGCAATCGTTGAAGAATTGCTGGAATTAGGAGTCAATGTAGCGAATTTTGATCTTAGCGACAACGATTTGCGTCACCCGAATCTATTATTTGTAAAAGTTGATGTAACTTCTCGCTCTGAAGTAGAAGAGGGTGTTGCCAAAATAGTTGAAAGATTTGGCAATATTGATGCGGTAGTCAATAATGCAGGGATTAATGTTCCCAGATTATTAATTGATGCAGAAAATCCTAAAGGTCCTTACGAGTTAGACGATGAAACGTTTGAAAAAGTAACAATGATTAATCAAAAAGGTTTGTATTTGGTTAGTCAGGCAGTAGGACGTATTTTAGTGAAAAATGGAAAAGGTGTAATTGTGAACATGGCTTCAGAAGCAGGCTTGGAAGGTTCTGAAGGACAAAGTGCCTATGCTGCAACAAAAGCAGCAGTCTATAGTTACACTCGTTCATGGGCGAAAGAGCTGGGTAAGCATGGTGTACGTGTGGTTGGAATTGCTCCAGGAATTATGGAAGCTACGGGTCTTCGAACTCTTTCTTACGAGGAAGCTCTTGCTTATACCCGTGGAAAGACGGTAGAAGATATTCGAGCTGGTTATGCTTCAACTTCAACGACTCCATTGGGACGGAGTGGGAAACTACGGGAAGTAGCTGATCTTGTAGCGTTCTATATTTCAGACCGTTCTAGCTATATAACAGGTGTCACTACAAATATTGCCGGAGGTAAAACTCGCGGTTAAAACAATGAAGGTAGGGAAGAGAGTTGACCTTAGTAAATCGGTGGTATAATATTTTAGATAAAATGGTCTCGCAGCCAACTTATTCCTTGGTAGATATGCGCTCAGAACTGGATATTAGCTTGCAAACCTTGCAAAAGAGTATCCAACAATTAAATGATGTTTTGGCTCCTAATATCCAGATTATCGCACAAGATGATCAGTTAATGTTAGAAGTGTATGACTATACAGAGTTGGAAAGGATTTTATCTGGTAGTTTAAAACAGGAGAGTGACTTCAATTCTTCCAGTAAAAGAATTGCCTATTTGCTAAAACGTTTAATTGAGTCAACCTCCCCTCTTCTTATTGACGACTTGGCTGAGGAAGTAGGTGTTAGTAGAAGTACCCTTAATAAGGATTTAAAACAAGTAAAATCTTTGGCAGAGAGTTACTCTATCACTATTTCAGGAAAGCCCAACCGTGGGCTGGAGGTCTTGGGGAGCGAGCTGAATTTGCGCTTGCTCTATATTCACCAAGTGGCTCCTTACTTTGAAGGAAGGACACTCACTGAGGCAACATCTTCTTTTCTGGAGACGCTAGTCCAGGACTATAAAATCCCTAAAGAAACACAGGAACTCCTTCGAAAGACCATTTCAATTATGGTGGAGCGTATTCATACATCTAGAGTGTTGAATTGTCCTATTCCTTACTATAGGAATGATTTAACAGAGACACCTTTAGCTGAGAAATTAATCTATCATATTGAAATGACTTATAAGATTTCCCTCAGTCAGTTTGAGATAGACTTTTTGTGTTTTCCGTTTAATGTCCGTTTTATTGACACTTTAAGCAAGACATCTTATCAATCTGAACAGCTTGCAAAGATTTTTCAAGGGATTGTCAAGAAAGTCAAAGAAACAATGTTGGTTCACTTTGATGATGAAGAATTATTTGAAGAAATCAAATCTCATCTAGGCCCCTTAATCAATCGACTGATTTTCCATGTGCAAGCTAATGATATATTTCATGGCGAGGTTCAAACTCAATATCCTTTTGCTTTTGAAATGGCAAAAATAGCTGGAGAAGAACTATCTGCAATTTTTGGTTCTGAATTGGAATTATCTGAAATCGGATATCTGGCTTTGTATTTTGAAATGATTTTAAGAAAGCAAAATTCTGCTGTAAAGGGTTCTCGCAAGCAGATAGCTGTAGTTTGCACAACAGGAAGAGGAACTGCTACGATGATTATTCAGCAACTCAGACGAGTCCTTGGAAATGATGTAGACATTACTCAGTATTCTGAAGAGGATTTTAATGTGGATTTGAATCAGGACTATTTCGCGATTTTTACGACAGTTCCTCTAAAATATAAAGATTCTAAATCTCCAGTCATTCAAGTTAATCATCTTTTTGATGATCAATGGCTGCAGGAAGAATGGCAGAGGGCCAATGCTTTTCATCAAAAAAATCTAGAAACAGTCAGCTTACGTTTTCTTCGGTTGAGCCCCCAAAAAACCTATCAGCAATACTTGCTAAATATGGTTGCAGAGTTAGAGAAACTTCAGATGATTGATGAAGGTTTTAGAAATCGGATAATTGATAGGGAGAAAAAGCAATCAACCATTTTTGGTGGAGGAATTGCCTTCCCCCATACAATTAACCAGGGTTATGCAAAGACTATTTTAATGTTCGGAAAACTAGAAGAGCCTTATCAAAAAGGAGATGAATGGATTGAATTTATCTTTCTAGTCGCCATACCCTCAGAAATTGAAAGAAAAATGGAAAGTGAATTGCTGGAATTGTATGACGATATTTTTCGAATTGCAGGAGAGCCTTCTCTAAAAGAAGCATTGAGGGCTGTAGAAACAGAGACAGAGTTTCTATCATTTTCTAAGAGCAAAGGAGTATTTTAATGAATTCGCTAATAATTTTCGCTGTGTTTGTCATGGCAGCTTATATATTTCAAATGTTCCTCGGCTGGCAGCAACTCAAAGACTTCAATAAGACCTATACGATGCTCCGAAAACTGGGGCGCGTAGCGATTGGCAGGAAGTCCGGAAGAATAAAATCCGGTACGATTGTCATGTTCGCGGTTGATGAAAACGGTCGGGTTCTTAAAGCTAGCAAAATGCAAGGAGTAACAATCTTAGCGCGTTTTCAAAATATGGATGATTATGTCGGAGAAGACATCCATTATTTTGACAAGTATAATCCTCTTGTGAGAAAAGAAAATAAGTTGATGCAATCAGTCATAGAAGATGCTAGAAAAGTCTATCTTTGGCATGAGGCAGGTATTGAGAAAGAGACAAGTTCTTCTGATTCTTTTCTGGGATTCGGCTTTTATACGAATTACTTACAATTATCTATTAAACAGTTATTTAAAAAAAATAAGAAAAGGAGTTCCTTATGAATCACATTACAGAATTTGCAGAGAGTTTTATGAAACTCTTCCAATTAGGTGGAGAAACCTTTATTAGCTGGATGACAAATATTGTACCTCTTGTCTTGATGCTATTGATTGCAATGAATACCCTTATCGCTTTCTTGGGAGAAGAGAAGGTCAATTCCTTGGCTAAGATTTCTGCCAAAAATCCTGTTAGCCGGTATATGATTTTACCTTTCATTTCAGCTTTTATGCTGGGAAATCCGATGGCAATCAGTATGGGACGTTTCTTACCAGAATATTATAAACCTAGTTTTGTAGCAGCTCAGATGCAGTTTTGCCATACTTCAAATGGTGTATTTCCACATATCAATCCTGGGGAATTATTTGTATGGATGGGAATTGCGACAGGAATTCAAACTTTAGGTTTAAGTCAAATGGACTTAGCCATTCGTTACATGCTTGTTGGGCTTGTCATGAACTTTGTAGGTGGTTGGGTAACCGATTTTACAACTGCTTATGTAGCAAAACAGCAAGGTGTTACCTTGAGTAAAACATTTGATTTATAGAAAGAGTGAAATTATGTCATATAAGAGTATAAAAGTTGTTAAAGGAAATGGCGGTTTCGGAGGACCTTTGGTCATTACACCTAGTGAAGCTAAGCATAAATTCATCTATATTACTGGCGGCGGAGAAAAGCCAGATATTGTAGATAAAATTGCTGATTTGACCGGTATGGAAGCTGTTAATGGGTTTAAAACTTCTATCCCAGATGAGGAAATTGCTTTAGCAATCGTGGATTGTGGCGGTACTCTTCGCTGTGGTATTTATCCTAAAAAGGGAATCCCTACAATAAATATTGTTGCTACAGGGAAAAGTGGGCCTCTAGCTCAATATATAACCGAGGAAATCTATGTGTCAGCAGTTGGCCTTAATCAAATTTCTGCTGCTAATGAAGACGAAAAAGCGACAACTGTGGTAACTGAAAAGCCAACTTACGATACTAGTAAAAAAATTACAGAGCAAAAAGCTGAAACAAGTATTGTAGCACGAATTGGGATGGGGGCTGGTAAGGTCGTTGCAACTTTCAACCAGGCTGCTCGTGAAGCCATCCAAACAATGCTCAATACAATAATTCCTTTCATGGCCTTTGTTTCCTTGCTGATTGGGGTTATTCAAGGATCCGGTGTTGGAAATTGGCTGGCAAAATTAATGGTTCCCCTAGCGGGGAACATCTGGGGACTCGTTTTAATTGGCTTTATCTGTTCCTTACCATTCCTATCTCCTTTGTTAGGTCCCGGAGCTGTTATTAGTCAGATTATTGGAACTTTAATTGGAGTCGAAATCGGAAAAGGGACTATTCCGCCCCAAATGGCTCTGCCAGCTTTATTTGCTATCAACACTCAAAACGGTTGTGATTTCATTCCTGTAGCACTCGGCCTATCTGAAGCCAAGGCTGAAACAGTTGAGGTTGGTGTCCCTTCGGTACTTTATTCACGCTTTCTCAATGGTGTTCCGCGGGTGCTAGTTGCTTGGATAGCTAGTATTGGTCTTTATCAGTAGACCTTTGATAGACGCATGTAAACAGAGTAGCTATATTATGTTAAACTTATCTATAAGCCTAAGTTTATGACAAATTAGAGAAAGTATGAATAGAAATCAGATGAAGAAAATTTTTGAAACTAAAGTAATTCAAGTAGGGTCTGAAGCTCAGAATATGATTCAAGATGCCAATATGCTCATTTTATTTGGAGAAGAAGCACCGGAAGATTTATCAGAGTATTGTTTTAAGATTGATAATAAAAATCTGCTAGGTTCAATACTAGAAGGTGGCAAGCTGGTGGTAGATAATCAGGAATATTCGATTAGTTCCGTAGGAAATGTAGTAGAAAAAAATTTAACTGGACTGGGACATATCACGATTTCTTTTGATGGTTCAAAAGAGGGGAGCCTTCCTGGTACACTCCATGTTGTAGCAGATCAAGCGGTAGTAATTGATAAAGATTCTACCATTCAGATTTTTGAAACTGCTTAACCATAATAAAATTTCAAATCAAGCAATTTAGAAAAATAAAAGTCTAAAAAATTGATTCAGAGCCTGGACAAAAAGTCCAGGCTTCTGGGTCTAAATTAGAAAAAATAGATGACGCAGTGGTTGATTGGCAAGTCAATCAAACTAGCCAGTCAGTGCAAGGGAATTTCCAGCAAATGCATCCACAAGGGGTGCTTGAACAGAAGGGAAAGACCAAAAAGGTATCTACCCAACTTCAGCTAACTTCTCAACAGACCTACACTCATTGGGTCAATTTATCCAAGAAGGAACTCGTATCATGTTTGAAACAGTTGTTCGTGTTGACAAACCACGTAAGAACGTGATCATCCCTACTTTGGAAGAAGACCTTGACGGCCTTGGCTACCTTCAAGGAAAAGACGTTGACTTCGTTAACAAAAAAGCAACTGACGGTGTTCTTCTTGCCCACACTGACGGTGACGTACCAAACATGTACGTAACTCTTCCTGAGCAAGATGCCTTCACTCTTGGATACACTATCTACTTCTTCGAATTGGCTATCGCCCTTTCAGGTTACTTGAATGCCATCAACCCATTTGACCAACCAGGTGTTGAAGCTTACAAACGTAACATGTTTGCCCTTCTTGGTAAACCAGGATTTGAAGAATTGAGCAAAGAACTCAACGCTCGTCTATAATAGGATATAAAAAGGTGGTTTTACCACTCTTTTTGCTTTTTCTCGAAAAGAGAAATTGGACTCTGGCAAGACTTGTGATATAATATAGAGAGCAAAAAGGCAGACGCCTAGAGACTTTATAGGAGAAGATATGTCAAAAGATATCCGCGTACGTTACGCACCAAGTCCAACAGGACTACTACACATCGGAAATGCCCGTACAGCATTGTTTAACTACCTTTACGCACGCCATCATGGTGGAACTTTTATCATTCGTATCGAAGATACTGACCGTAAACGTCACGTTGAGGACGGGGAACGTTCACAGCTTGAAAATCTTCGCTGGTTGGGGATTGACTGGGATGAAAGTCCAGAAACTCATGCAAACTACCGCCAGTCTGAGCGTTTGGACTTGTATCAAAAATACATCGACCAATTGCTAGCTGAAGGAAAAGCCTACAAATCTTACGTCACAGAAGAAGAGTTGGCGGCTGAGCGTGAACGCCAAGAAGCAGCTGGCGAAACACCACGTTACATCAATGAATACCTTGGTATGAGCGAAGAAGAAAAAGCAACTTACATCGCAGAACGTGAAGCAGCCGGTATCATCCCAACTGTTCGTTTGGCTGTTAACGAGTCTGGTATCTACAAATGGCATGATATGGTCAAAGGTGATATCGAGTTTGAAGGTGGCAACATCGGTGGTGACTGGGTTATCCAAAAGAAAGATGGCTACCCAACTTACAACTTTGCCGTTGTTATCGATGATCACGATATGCAAATCTCTCACGTTATCCGCGGTGATGACCATATTGCTAACACACCCAAACAGCTTATGGTTTATGAGGCTCTTGGTTGGGAAGCCCCAGAATTCGGTCACATGACTTTGATTATCAACTCTGAAACGGGTAAAAAATTGTCTAAACGCGACACCAACACCCTTCAGTTTATCGAAGACTATCGTAAGAAAGGGTACCTTCCAGAAGCTATCTTTAACTTTATCGCCCTTCTTGGTTGGAATCCAGGTGGCGAAGATGAAATTTTCTCTCGTGAGGAATTGATTAAACTCTTTGATGAAAACCGTCTCAGCAAGTCACCAGCTGCCTTTGATCAGAAGAAACTAGACTGGATGAGCAACGACTACATCAAGAGAGCTGATCTTGCGACAATCTTTGAAATGGCTAAACCATACTTAGAAGAAGCAGGGCGTTTGACTGACAAGTCTGAAAAAATGGTAGAACTCTACAAACCACAAATGAAGTCAGTGGATGAAATCGTTCCATTGACAGATCTTTTCTTCTCAGATTTCCCAGAGTTGACAGACGCTGAGCGCGAGGTCATGGCAGGAGAAACCGTTCCTGTTGTTCTAGAAGCCTTCAAAGCGAAGCTAGAAGCAATGACAGATGAAGAATTTGTAACAGAAAACATCTTCCCACAAATCAAAGCAGTTCAAAAAGAAACAGGTATTAAAGGGAAAAACCTCTTCATGCCGATTCGTATTGCAGTATCAGGTGAAATGCATGGACCAGAACTTCCAGATACGATTTACCTATTAGGTCGTGAGAAATCTATCCAGCATATCGATAACATGCTCAAAGAGATTTCTAAATAAAAAGGGCTACCGATGGATATCTGGGAAAAGATGTATGAAGAAGCACGAGCATTATACAATCCTCATGAAGTTTCTGACTTTGTTTATGCTAACCATGTTGTTGCTGCGGTAGAAGCAGAAGATGGTCAGATATTCACAGGATTTTGTATGGAGGGCACTTGTGGCGTTTTTCATCTCTGTGCAGAACGAGCAGCTCTCTTCAATATGTATCAATTTTCAGGACAGACCAAAGTTAAGAAAATCCTCGCCTTTCGAGACAAACCTCCCTACGGAGAAGGATCAGGTATGCCCTGTGGCGCATGCAGAGAATTTCTCTTAGAATTGAATGCCGAAAACAAAGAAGCAGAGTTCATGATGAACTACGAAACAAGAAAAACAATCAAAGTTGCCGAGTTGATTCCTTACTGGTGGGGAGAGGAACGTGCGACTAATTGGCAAGATAAATAGAGGGAGTCAGTTTAACTGGCTCTTTTCCCTTATCTTTTCAGAATTTCGATAAAGAGGAAAAAAGTTCTTGACAAAGGCGGAAAAGTAGGTATAATAGAAAGAGTTGAAAAG
>URCN01000074.1:0-8197 GCA_900546335.1 uncultured Streptococcus sp. | reverse complement strand
AAGACAAAATTTGGTATCCTTGCCTATGCTGTAAATACCATGAAGTCTGTCATGAGTTTCTTGTATTCGTCCAGTCCAACTTGAGCCATCACTTCTGGATCTTTTCCGCGAGTGATCCCCAAGTGTTTAAGGGCAGAACCCTTCTTAGCATCAAGAATGTTTAGGTAGGTGGCTGGGTCTTGATAGTCTGGTCCCCAACCAGTTCCATTCAAGTCGTAGTCTTTTTGTGCTGGAACCTTAGCTTGAGAAGTAATGCTAATTTTTTCATTATCTGTCATTTGAAGGACATCGACAATGACATTCTCTGTACCAAGTGATGATTCGATTGACTGCTTGAGTGAGTTGGTTTGTTGAACCGCGATTACATCTGTTTGTTCAACCGGGATATCCAAATGGATTGGGAAGGTAACCCCCTTGGCTTGCAATTCTTCTTTGGCTTTAGCAAAGGCTGCCTTAGCTTTTTCAGGACTGTAAATCGTATCCTTGCCATCTGTAAGGGCTACATCTTTCCACTGGTCTCCATATGAAACGAGCTCTGTCTGTGCCAACTCTCCAAAGGTCTTTTCACCTACTTGAACGTAGTCATGAGGCACTAGGCTGTTACGGATAATCTTGTTCGCACCTTCTTCACCATTCAACTGAGCAGTATAAGAGTGACGGTCAAGGGCAAAGTTCAGCGCCTGACGGAAGTTCTTGTTAAGAAGAGCTTCTTTCGTTGAAGTTTTTTGAGCCTCGTCTGTTTTAGCTGTTTTATTATAAGACTGGCGGTTTACGTTAACAGTGAGGTAATAGCTTGTCGCTTCTTGTGGACTGTAGACAATCTTATCGCCGTACTCTTGTTTAGTTGACTCAAAGTTTGAGCTTGTTGGGAAGAGACGGGCTGTTGTATAGGCACCTTGTGTAAAGCTACGAATCAAAGATTCTTGGTCTGATCCATCGTAGAAGGTTAGTTTAATATTGTCAATCTTGACATTATCCTTATCCCAGTAGTTTGGATTCTTTTCATATTCAATGACTGATTTTGAAGTCAATGATTTCAAGAAATAAGGACCATTATATAGGATACCTGATGGGGTTGGTGCACCGTAGTCGCTCCCTTTAGAATTCAAAAATTCTTCATTAACTGGAAGCATGGTTGCAGTTGTGACCTTAGAGTTCCAGAAACTCTCTGGTTTGTTGAGCGTGTATTCTACCGTGTAATCATCAACAGCTTTAACTCCTACTGTAGAGAAATCATTGCTCTCACCACTAACATACTCTGCCAAACCTTTGATAGAATCCTGAATCAAAGAAAGACCATCTGATTTTCCGTCAGCAGCATGTTTAAGCCCAGTAACAAAGTCTTTGGCCTTAACTTCAGCGTATTCTTCCCCATCAGAAGTATACCATTTTACACCCTTACGAAGTTTGTAGGTGTAAGTCAAACCATCCTTTGAAACAGACCAGTCTTCTGCAAGTGATGGAATTAAGTTCCCATACTTATCATTTTCCAAAAGACCATCAACAACGTTTGCTATAACGTCAGAGGTTGAGCTCTTGCTCGTCACACTATAGTCCAAAGAAGATGGATCCATAGCGTAGACATAAGAGAATGTCTTGGGGGCAGCAGCTTTCTTTTCACTTTGCCCACAAGCAGTTAACAGTAGGGCTGCACTCAAAACAGCACCTGCTCCTAAGAGCCACTTTTTCGATTTCATAAATAATCTCCTTAAAGATAGTGTTTTCACCATTATACCCTATTTTTTCATAAAAGCAAGAACTTTCGCCAGATTTTTTAGAAAATTCTAACAAATATTTTTTAAAGGGTTTTCTATATAATTTTCAGCAAAAGAACCTCAAGCATTAAAGGCTTGAGGTTCACTTATTTTAATCCGTTAGTTCCACACAGAAGGCATCCCATGGAGCCAAGGTTTGTTTTTCAACTGTTTCTTGAGTCACAGTGTTTTCAATCAATACAGATTTAACTTTTCCTTCTACTGAAAAGTTGTGTTTTTCATTGGACAAGTTAGCCACAACTAAGAAACGACGGTCTCTATCTTTACGAATATAAGCAAAGACCTTATCAACTGTATCAAGCAATTCAAAATTAGCTCGAATCAGCCAGCTGTTCTCCTTACGGATTTGAACGAGTTTTTGATAAGTATAGAAAATTGAATCTGGATTTGCCAGTGCTTCTTGAACGTTGATTTCTTCATAGTTTGGATTAACTGCCAACCAAGGTTGACCTGTTGAGAAGCCAGCGTTTTTACTCTCATCCCATTGCATTGGGGTACGGGCATTATCACGACCAATGACACGGATGCTGTCCATGATTTCTTCAATCGGAACGCCTTTTTCAAGAGCCTCACGCGCATAGTTGAGGGATTCAATATCTTCTACTTGGTCCAGTGTTTCAAAAGGATAGTTGGTCATCCCAATCTCCTCACCTTGGTAGATATAAGGCGTCCCTCTCATAAGATGAAGCAAGATTGCAAAGGCTTTGGCAGATTTTTCACGGTATTCTTGGTCATTTCCCCAGATAGAGACGATACGAGGAAGATCATGGTTGTTCCAGAAGAGGGAATTCCAGCCGTCCTCAACTCCTAACTCAGTCTGCCATTTGTTGAAGATTTCTTTCAACTTACTGATATTCAGTTCTTTTTGATAGTGCCACTTAGGTTGCCCTTCCTGATACTGAAGACAGATGTGTTCAAACTGGAAGACCATAGACAATTCTTGACCCTTTGGATCAGAGTAGAGCTTGGCAATCTCTGGTGTTGCTCCCCAGGTCTCCCCTACTGTCAAGAGATCCTTATCTCCAAAGGTCGCCTGATTCATTTCCTTGAGATAGGGATGGAGCATAGGACCGTTATTGACTACTTTCTCATCAGGAATTTTCCCAATCATGTCAATGACATCCATACGGAAACCACCGATACCTTTATCAATCCAGAAGTTCATCATCTCGTAAATTTTCTGGCGTAGTTTTTCATTCTCCCAGTTGAGATCAGGCTGTTTCTTGCTGAAAAAGTGAAGATAGTATTGACCTGATTTTTCATCGTATTCCCAAGCAGACCCACTAAAGATAGACTCCAAATCATTGGGCTCATCTCGCCAGATATAGTAGTCACGTTCAGGGCTGTCAGGATTTTCACAGGCCTCGACAAACCAAGCATGCTCATCCGAGGTATGATTGACCACCAAGTCCATGATAATTCGAATGCCACGCTTCTTAGCTTCTGCGATGAGTTGGTCCATGTCCTCCATAGTCCCAAAAATAGTTGCAATCGCTTGATAATCGGCAATATCATAGCCATTATCATCCATCGGACTGTCATAAACGGGAGAAAGCCAAATCGCTGTAATCCCTAGCTTAGCTAGATAGTCTAACTTACTCGTAATTCCTGGCAAATCACCAATCCCATCTCCGTTGCTATCCATAAAACTCTTTGGATAGACTTGATA
Organism: uncultured Streptococcus sp.; assembly: GCA_900546335.1. Lineage (GTDB taxonomy): Bacteria > Bacillota > Bacilli > Lactobacillales > Streptococcaceae > Streptococcus. The sequence goes on along the minus strand of URCN01000074.1, from coordinate 4,753 downwards.
AACTACGGCATTGTGCCACCATTTTTCTTGCATCTGTTTACCTCATTATTTTAATATTCTACAATCTATGATAGCGCTTTTTAAAAGTTAGTGCAAGCGTTTGCCTAATCTTTTTGATTTCTTTTTGACTCCATAGTTTCCTATCTTCCAATTTTTTTATATAATAGAGGTCAGAGGTAAAAAAATGAAAAAACAAGCTTTTAGTTCTGAACAATATTTAAATCTACAACGCGACCATATCTTGGAGCGCATTAACCAATTTGACGGCAAGCTCTATTTGGAGTTTGGTGGCAAAATGTTAGAAGATTTCCACGCTGCTCGTGTACTTCCCGGTTATGAGCCTGACAATAAAATCAAGCTCTTGCAAGAATTGAAAGAGCAGGTTGAGGTTGTGATTGCCATTAATGCTAGCAACATCGAACATTCCAAAGCACGTGGCGACCTAGGCATTTCTTATGACCAAGAAGTTCTTCGTTTGATTGACAAATTCAATGAGCTGGGAATTTTTGTTGGCTCTGTTGTCATCACACAATACGCTGGCCAACCCGCTGCAGATGCCTTCCGCAACCAGTTAGATAAAAACGGGATTGATTCCTATCTTCATTATCCGATCAAAGGATACCCGACTGATATGGACCACATCATTTCTCCAGAAGGTATGGGGAAAAACGACTACATCAAAACCAGTCGCAACTTGATCGTCGTAACAGCTCCTGGACCTGGTTCTGGAAAATTGGCAACTTGTATGTCCAATATGTACCATGACCAACTCAATGGCATCAAGTCTGGTTACGCTAAGTTTGAAACCTTCCCAGTTTGGAATCTTCCCCTTCATCATCCGGTCAACTTGGCCTACGAGGCTGCAACCGCAGACCTTGATGATGTCAACATGATTGACCCCTTCCATCTTCAAACTTACGGAGAAACTACTGTCAATTACAACCGTGATATTGAAATCTTCCCAGTACTCAAACGTATGTTGGAACGTATCCTTGGTGAATCTCCATACGCTTCACCAACAGACATGGGTGTCAACATGGTTGGCTTCGCCATTACAGATAATGAGGCTGCTATCGAAGCTTCTAAACAAGAAATCATCCGTCGCTATTATCAAACTGTTCTTGATTTTAAAGCTGAAAAAGTCGGAGAAACTGCTGTCAAGAAAATTGAACTTCTCATGAACGACCTCGGCATCACACCTACAGACCGTAAGGTTGCTGTCGCTGCACGCCAAAAGGCTGAAGAAACTGGTGGCCCTGCCCTAGCTCTCGAATTGCCAAATGGGGAAATCGTAACTGGTAAAAACTCAGAACTCTTTGGCCCTACAGCTGCTGCCTTGATCAATGCCATCAAAAAATCAGCTAACATCGCTAAGGAAGTAAAACTCATCGAGCCTGAAGTCGTCAAACCAATTCAAGGTCTTAAAATCAATCACCTAGGTAGCCGCAATCCTCGCCTGCATTCAAATGAAATCCTGATTGCTCTTGCAATCACAGCTATGGAAAATCCTGACGCCGCGCGTGCCATGAAGGAACTGGGTAATCTAAAAGGTAGCGAAGCCCACTCTACCATCATCCTGACTGATGAAGATAAGAATGTCCTTCGCAAACTAGGCATCAACGTAACCTTTGATCCATACTACCAATACGACCGCTTGTATCGGAAATAATTCAAACCTCTCCTTCATCGGAGAGGTTTTCTCTCTATCTCAAGAGCACCCTTTATGATATAATGAAAGAAGAAAACTGAAAGGATTTACCATGTCAAAAGAAGTTATTGTTGAAAGTTTTGAACTTGACCACACCATTGTTAAAGCACCTTATGTTCGCTTGATCGGGGAAGAAACAGGGCCAAAGGGAGACATCATCTCCAACTTTGATATTCGCTTGGTGCAACCAAATGAAGACTCTATCCCTACCGCTGGCCTTCACACCATCGAGCACCTCTTGGCCAAACTCATCCGTACCCGCATTGACGGCATGATTGACTGTTCGCCATTTGGTTGCCGTACTGGTTTCCATATGATTATGTGGGGACGCCATACCAGCGCTGAGATTGCTGCTGTTATTAAGGATTCGCTCAAGGAAATTGCTGAAACCACTACTTGGGAAGACGTTCCTGGAACAACCATCGAATCTTGCGGAAACTACAAGGACCACAGCCTCTTTTCTGCTAAAGAATGGGCAAAACTCATCCTGAAACAAGGAATCTCAGATGATGCCTTTGAACGCCATGTCATCTAAACACAAAAGGAACCAGCTTTTAGCTAGTTCCTTCTTTTTTTATTCTCAAAATCTTGAGTTAGGCTTTTTCACGAATGACCAAAACGCCATCTTCCATATCTGCTTCCAGATGTTTGGCATCTAGATGATCCAAGTGGAAATCTGTCACCTTATCACGAATTTGTTGTTCAACCACGCGACGGAGAGGACGAACACCCATAACTTCGTCATAACCTTCTTCTGTGATAAAGTCCTTAGCTGCTTGACTAACTTCCAAATCAATGTCTTTCTTAGCCAAAGTTTGGTTGACTTCCGCCAACATCAAGTCCACAATCTTAGAAAGGTCTTCCTTATTCAAGTGTGAGAACTCGATAACTGCGTTAAAGCGGTTAAGAAACTCTGGACGGAAGAATGGTTTCAAGCGATCCATCAATTCTGGCTTATCCGCATCTTCTGTCAAGTTGGCTTCATAGCCAAATCCAGCATTTGATGTCGCGATAATGACTGTGTTCTTGAAGTTCACTGTATTTCCTTGACCATCAGTCAAACGACCATCATCCAAGACTTGGAGGAGAAGGGTAATGACTTGAGGATCAGCCTTTTCAATTTCGTCCAAGAGAATGATAGAGTAAGGATTACGACGAACACGTTCTGTCAAGGTATTGCTATTGTCATCATAACCCACATAACCGGCTGTTGTACCGATCAATTTAGATACGGCTGTGCGGTCACTGTATTCAGACATATCCAAGCGAATGATCGCATCCTTGGTTCCAAACATATCGAGCGCCAATTGCTTAGCAAGCTCCGTCTTACCAACCCCAGTTGGACCTACAAAGAGGAAGCTACCGATTGGGCGATTTCCTTCATCAAAACCAGCACGGTTACGACGGATAGCACGAGCTACAGCTTCAACTGCCTTGTCTTGACCGATTACCTTGTGTTCCAAGCGATGAGCCATATCTTTCAAACGTTCGATATCTGATGCTCCCATTTGTGAAACTGGGATACCTGTCATTCGTTCCACAGATTCAGCCACATCGTTGATGCTTGCAGTCACTTTCATGTCTTCTGTGTGGTTTTCGACTTTTTTCTCTAATTCTGCAATACGTGTTTTGGCATTGAGAGCTGCTTCAAAATCTTCTGCCTCAACTGCTTTTTCTTGCTTGTCTTTTTCTGCCTCAATTTCCCGTTCAACAGCATGCACATCTGTTACAGGATGTTGAGCTGCCAAGTGAGCAGCCGTTACGTCCACAAGATCAATAGCCTTATCTGGCAAGCTACGTTGAGGAATGTATTGGATAGAATAATCCACTGCTGCTTTTAAGACTTCGTCTGGCAAGATGACATTGTGGTGTTGTTGATAGAGGTCACGAATCCCTTGAAGGATTTTAAAGGTATCCTCTGCTGAAGGAGCATTGACCTTGACTTCGTTGAAACGACGAGCAAGAGCTGCATTTTTCAAGATGGTGTTACGGTATTCGTCTTGAGTTGTCGCTCCAATAACGGTCAATTCACCACGAGAGAGAGCTGGCTTGAGAATGTCCGCAAGCCCTTTAGAACCACTGTCTCCTCCGATTGAGCCAGCGCCAAGGATTTGGTGAATTTCATCAAAGAAGAGGATAATATTCCCTGCTTCTTTTACTTCATTGACTAGATTTTGAACGTTTTCTTCAAAGCTACCACGGTATTGAGTTCCAGCCTCAAGACCTGAGATATCAATAGAAATAATTTCCTTGTTCTTGATGGCAGCCGGAACATCTCCATTCACAATCGCTTGTGCTAGACCTTCGACAACGGCTGTCTTACCAACACCTGCATCTCCAACTAGAACAGGATTATTTTTCGTACGACGTGAGAGGATTTCAGATGTTTCTTGAATTTCCTTGTTTCGTCCGATTACAGGATCCAGCTTGCCCTCACGAGCTTCCGCTGTCAAGTTGCGACCTAGTTTAGCAAGGACACCGTCTTGTTTCATACCTGAAGCCTGTTGTTGCATTTGTCCATCAACTTCTGCATTTCCTGGCAATTGACCAGTTGCACGATAATGAGCAAATTCCTCAGGTGTCACTTCACGTCCATTAATCAAGTAGCGACGATTTTCAGAACTATATCCTCGCATACCACCCATCAATTGGTTAAATAAATCATCCATGTTGTTAAAGTTATTAAAGTTGTTGTTCATATTCTTTACCTCGTTTATTCTTAATTATATGCGATCTCTGATATTGACTATCTTTGACCTTTATTTTAAAAATTTTAGACTAGCTAACTAGCTACCCTACGAATAATTTCTGGTTTTTCTTTCTTAAATAAGCCTTTTATCATTTTCTTTTCAAAATCTGTTAGATTTAACATAGGCCTCACCCCTTTCTAGGGTATCTATCGTACATTTTCAAGAAATAGAATCATTGAAAATGAAGTTTTCTAAGGAATTCATTTTCCTTATGTTTCTACTATATCACATTGGTCAGTAAAAGTCAATAACATTTTTGACCAAATTTGATTATTTTTTAAAAAAATTTTTTGAA
>URCN01000073.1:0-8214 GCA_900546335.1 uncultured Streptococcus sp. | reverse complement strand
CTACGTTTTAGTGATCGCAAACTTTTTGATGATGTCAATATCAAATTTACAGAAGGAAATACTTATGGATTAATCGGTGCTAATGGTGCCGGAAAATCAACCTTTTTAAAAATTTTAGCTGGTGATATCGAACCTACAACTGGTCACATCTCTCTTGGTCCAGATGAACGTCTCTCTGTTCTTCGTCAAAATCACTTTGACTATGAAGATGAACGTGCAATTGATGTCGTTATCATGGGAAATGAAAAACTTTATAGCATCATGAAGGAAAAAGATGCCATCTATATGAAGGAAGATTTCTCAGACGAGGATGGAGTTCGTGCAGCCAAGCTTGAAGGAGAGTTTGCCGAACTTGGAGGTTGGGAAGCAGAAAGTGAAGCATCTCAATTACTTCAAAACCTAAACATTCCAGAAGAATTGCACTACCAAAACATGAGCGAATTGGCCAATGGTGAAAAAGTGAAGGTTCTCCTTGCTAAAGCCTTATTTGGTAAACCTGATGTCCTTCTTTTGGACGAGCCAACCAACGGTTTGGATATCCAGTCTATTACTTGGCTAGAAGACTTCTTGATTGACTTTGATAACACCGTTATCGTAGTATCCCATGACCGTCACTTTTTAAACAAAGTATGTACTCATATGGCTGACCTTGACTTTGGAAAAATCAAACTCTATGTCGGAAACTATGACTTCTGGAAAGAATCTTCTGAGCTCGCTGCTAAATTGCTAGCAGACCGTAATGCCAAGGCAGAAGAAAAAATTAAGCAATTGCAAGAATTCGTTGCTCGATTCTCTGCCAATGCTTCTAAGTCAAGACAGGCAACGTCTCGTAAAAAAATGCTTGACAAGATTGAATTAGAAGAGATTGTGCCATCTAGTCGTAAATATCCATTTATCAACTTTAAAGCAGAACGTGAGATTGGTAATGATCTCTTGACAGTAGAAAATCTAACTGTAAAGATTGATGGTGAAACTATCCTGGACAATATTAGTTTCATCTTGCGTCCAGGTGATAAGACAGCTCTTATTGGACAAAATGACATTCAAACGACTGCATTAATCCGTGCAATTATGGGTGACATCGACTATGAAGGAACTGTCAAGTGGGGAGTTACTACTAGCCGTTCTTACTTGCCAAAAGACAACTCGGCTGATTTTGCAGGAGGAGAGTCAATCCTTGACTGGTTGCGTAAATTTGCAAGTAAAGAAGAAGATGACAATACCTTCCTACGTGGTTTCCTTGGTCGTATGCTCTTTTCTGGAGATGAGGTTAACAAACCTGTAAACGTCTTGTCAGGGGGAGAAAAAGTACGTGTCATGCTTTCAAAACTCATGCTCTTGAAATCAAATGTCCTTGTACTTGATGATCCAACAAATCACTTGGACTTGGAATCTATCTCAAGCTTGAACGATGGATTGAAAAACTTTAAAGAATCAATCATCTTTGCCAGTCATGACCATGAGTTTATCCAAACTTTGGCAAACCATATCATTGTTTTGTCTAAGAATGGCGTGATTGATCGTATCGATGAAACCTATGATGAATTCCTAGAAAATGCAGAATTACAAGCAAAAGTTAAAGAACTTTGGAAAGACTAGATAAGACTTCAAAACTCAGTTGGAGGTAACCAACTGAGTTTTCTATCATTCTACGAGGTAACATGAAATCATTTTTTAAAACATATTGGACCTATTTTGTTTCTTTCATCATTCCTTTAGTAATTATGACCGGAGTATACCTAATTCAAGGTATCTACTGGAATAGCAATACATCTCCACTATTAGGAGACGGTTTCCATCAATACGTTATTTTTGATGTAGCTTTACGAAATATTCTACATGGAAATGGCAGTTTGTTTTACACCTTTACAAGTGGCCTCGGACTGAATTTCTATGCTCTATCTAGTTATTACTTAGGTAGTTTTCTTTCACCCCTAGTTTACTTTTTTAATCTGTCAAATATGCCAGATGCTGTCTATCTGACCACTCTCTTAAAATTTGGATTGATTGGTCTATCAACCTTCTTTAGTTTGAATAGATTATTTAAAGATATCCCAAAATTTTTAAAACTTACCTTATCTACTTCCTATGCTTTAATGAGCTTCACTGTCAGTCAGTTAGAGATAAAAACCTGGCTAGATGTTTTTATCTTGATTCCTTTAATTATAACTGGTTTACACCTACTTATAATAGAAAAGAAGCGCCTACTATACTTTACAAGTTTGTCAATCTTATTTATTCAAAATTATTATTTTGGGTATATGACAGCATTGTTTCTTATTTTCTGGTATCTCTGCCAAATTTCTTGGGACTTTAAAACTCGAAAATCATCTTTTCTTGATTTTGTTGTTACCTCCTTTTTAGCAGGAATGGCTAGTTTGATTATGACTCTTCCTACACTGTTTGATTTACAAACTCATGGGGAGAAGTTAACTGCCCTCACAAAATTAAAAACAGAAAATAGCTGGTATCTGGATATTTTCGCAAAACAATTCATTGGATCTTTTGATACAACTAAGTATGGATCTATACCAATGATTTTTGTTGGATTGCTTCCTTTTATTTTGACCATTCTATTTTTCACAATAAAATCCATTAAGTTTCACGTGAAACTTATCTATGCAATTTTTTTTACTTTTTTAATAACAAGCTTTTACATAGAAGCACTTGATTTATTTTGGCAGGGGATGCATACCCCAAATATGTTTTTGCATCGCTATGCTTGGATTTTTTCCACTCTGTTAATTTATACTGCAGCAGAAGTCTTAAATCGTCTGAAAGAACTGAAGCTCTGGAATCTATTTATCTCACTTTTTCTTGTACTAACAGGATTTTTGGCTACTGTCTATTTTAAATCACACTATTCTTTTTTAACTGATTTGAATATCCTACTCACTCTTGAATTTCTACTAGTTTATGCTCTTTTACTTCTTGCAGTCATTAAAAAATTTATCTCTGTAAATCTATTTGCAATCCTTTTGTCTTTATTTATAACAGCTGAGATAAGCTTAAATGCTTCATCTCAAATGGAAGGAATAGCTAAAGAATGGGCCTTTGCTTCTCGTAACGCCTATAATAGAGATATCACCGCTATGGAATCCATTCTAACCCAAATTGACAATCCATTTACACGTACTGAAAAACTGCAAATTCCGACTGGAAATGACAGTATGAAATTTAACTACAATGGAATCTCTCAATTTTCGTCTGTACGAAATCGTTCAGCTAGCACTAGTTTGGACAAACTTGGATTCAAATCCTCTGGAACCAACCTCAATCTCCGTTATGCAAATAACAGTCTTTTAGCAGACAGTTTATTTGGAATCCAGTACAATATTTCTGAAACTTCACTTGATAAGTATGGCTTTCAAGAGATTTATCAAAAGGATCATTTAACCTTATATAAAAATCAACTCTCTTTACCCATTGCCTTTGCCACTCAATCTATTTACACAGATGTAAACTTTAACAATCACACTCTAGATAATCAAGCTTTATTTATAAACCAGCTTGCTAATCTCAACTTAGATTACTTCTCCCAAATAGCATCTGATAAAACAGATACTTCAGATGGTTTAACGAGCATCACAGGTTCTGCGAATGAAGATGCAAAGATTGATTATCAAATTGAGGTTCCTCAAAATAGCCAAGTCTATCTCTCTTTTTCAAATCTTCATTTTACTAATGATAAACAAAAGAAAGTTGACATCCTTGTCAACGGTGAAAAAAAGACTTTTACAACTGACAATGCATTTAATTTCTTTAATTTGGGTTATACTGAAGAACAAAAAACTTTCAATATCAGTGTTAGTTTCCCTGGAAATTCTCAGGTGTCCTTTGAATCTCCAACCTTCTATCGTTTAGATACTCAGGCTCTTACTGAGGCAATTCAAAAGATTAAAGAACAACCTGTAGAAGTATCCACCTCTAAAAATAAAGTCTTTGCTACATATGAAGTAAAACAAGATACCTCTATTTTCTTCACTATTCCTTATGACAAAGGTTGGTCTGCATACCAAGATGGGAAAAAACTTGAAATCAAGCAGGCTCAAACTGGTTTTATGAAAGTTGATGTTCCAAAGGGAAAAGGCACCATTACACTTTCCTTTATCCCCAATGGTTTTGTTATTGGAGCAGCCTGCTCACTAACTGCTCTTCTTCTTTTTGGGATCTATAATCACAGGCAAAATTTATCTAATACAGAAAAAGATTGACCAAGGAATTGGTCAATCTTTTTAATCTTCTTGCATCTTCTTAGGTTGATAAGCTAGCATACCTAAAGCAGTAAAGAAAGCTAGTGTTATAATAAAGAAAATTACTTGGTGATGAATATTTCCTGTCATAGAGATTGTTTGTCGTAAACCTGATACAGAGTAACTCATTGGTAACCAAGGATTGATACCTTTGAAGAAATCATTTGTCAAAGCAAGTGGATAAGTCCCTGCACTTGATGCTAACTGTAATAATAGCAAAATAAGAGAGAAGAAGGCTCCTAAACGACTATTCCAAGTTGTTAAAGCTGTCACCATAGACATGAAAGCTAAACTTGTGATTATAATTAGAATCAAGGTCCTCATCTCATGGTTCGCAGTCAATCCAATAAGATGAACACCTCCATAAACTAAAACACCTGCTAAGACAGCGATAATCCCATTTATTTCAGAGCGAGACTTCAACCAAGCCCAGCGGTTCTCTGGATGGCGTCCAGAAGGCAATTTAGCAAAAATCATATTAGTAGATATAGCAGCAACAAAAAGAGCAACTGATATCATATAAGGAGCCATGGCAATCCCATTTACAGGAACTTGGTCGTTATCTGTTTTTGAAAGAACTAGAGGTTCAGATAATGTTTCTGCATTTTTAGATTCTGTTGAAGCTGATTTGAGTTGATTATTCGCATTGCCTAATCCTTGTCCTAATGAATCAACTCCTGTCTGTAAATCTTCAAGACCAGAGGTTAAGGTTGTTCCACCATCTGCTAGTTTTCCAGCACTATCTGCAATCTTCATAGCGCCACTTCCTAGTTGAGATGCTGCAGAAACTAACTGTGTTGATTTATCTGTTAATTGACCAGAGCCAAATTGTAATGTAGTAATACCTGCTATCAGCTCTGGGCTCTTATTATTCAATTGAGCAGAACCAGTTGACAAGCTTTCTATACCTGATACTAATTCTGGAGCTTTTCCAGCTAACGCATCTACTCCAGCTGTCAAGGTTGATGTGTTTTCTGTCAACTTACTTGATCCAGAAACTAATTGATCTAGACTAGTTGTTAAATTTGCATTCTTTTCACTTAGTTGATTAGCACCTATAGAAATAGTATCCAGTCCTTTAGTGTAGTTTACAACTCCTTTTTCGATTGACTGACTTCCAGGAACTAACTGATTATTTACAGAAGTTTGTAATGTTGTAAATCCATTTGACAATGTTGTCAAGGAGCTAGATGCTGCAGGTAAAAGTTGATTTGCTTTCGTCTGCACATCAGATAGATTAGATACTTGTTGTTCTGAATTCTCTATACTTTCTTTTAATCCTCCTACTGTTGTTAAAATTGTTTTTGCTGACTCAATAGTAGAATTAGAATTTTTAGAAATAGCTTCTGTCAGTTCTTTCTTTTGTTCCTCTGTAAGAGATTGATAAGTAGCTGTTGATTGAAGGTTAGCAATAGTTTTCTCTTGTTCTGTCTGACTTCTGGTCACAATATCCTGGGCAAGAGTTGTTAGATTTGGCAAAGCTTCTGAAAATTTACTTTTCAGTTGAGTGTCATCTGATATTGTAAGAGCTTGTAGTGTTTTATTTAGTTCTCCTAAGCTTGTTGCCAATTGTGCTATTTCTTCACTTTGTTGAGATGAGGACTCTAATTGACTTGAAATTTCTTTAATACCAGTATTTAATTGCTCCATTCCATCTCTTAGTGTATCTGATTGATTGGATAATTGACTTGTTCCGTTAGAAAGTTCCTTCACACTACTTGTATAAGCATTTACACCAACTGAAAATTGATTGAGACCTGTATCCAGTTGTGAAACCCCACCTGTATAGGACTTTATACCTGTATTTAGCTGATTTACACCTGTCACCAACTCAGGAGTTTTTGAAGCTAATTGACCAAGTCCAGTGTCAACTTGTGAGACAGCATTTGTATAACTTTGTAAACCACTATTAAAAGTTCCTAAACCAATATGTAATTGCTCTATAGCAGACACATAGCTAGATAAGCCTTTTGTAAATTGATCCGCTCCATTTGAAAAAGTTACAGTTGAATTAGCTAGAGTATTAAGATTTGTCGTCAACGTTTGACTTCCCGTCACCAACTGATCGGCTCCATTAGCTAATTGTTCACTTCCTTCAGCTGCCTTATTTATTCCAGACTTCAAATCATTCATTTTTTGAAATAAAGCCTTAGTGTATGTTTCAGTAATATTAGTAGAGACGGTTTGTTTTAATTGTGTCATTGCAGAATCACTCATCTTACTTGCAATAAAGCTATGTCCACTTGACGTCTGATAATCAATCTGCATTTGTTCAGGATGATTCGTTAGGATAGAAGTAGCTTTTTCAGATAAGTCACTTGGTAAAGTTACTACCATGTAGTAGTCACCATCTTCTAGCCCTTTTTCCCCTTCCTCTTCATTAACAAAGTGAAAATCTAAAGCCTTATTTTCTTTTAAATTAGACACCATGTCTTCACCAATTGTCATTGTCTGTCCATTATAAGAAGCTTCCTTATCTTTATTGACAACTGCCACAGGTAACTCCGATACTTGACCATATGGATCCCACATGGATGATAAAAATATAATGTTGTATAGAGCTGGAATGAGAGAAATCCCTATCATTACAATGATAAAGGTCGGTTTTTTAAATATTGCTTTCCATTCTTTAAACATGTTTCCTCCTTTTTTAAACATATTGTCTAAAATTTTGATATAATAGATTATACATCAAAAAATCTAAATTACAAGGTAAAAAATATTTTTTTAGACACATAGTCTATTTTTGTTTACAAGGAGGAATTATGAAAGAAAGTAACAAACGTTTAAAAACAAAACGAATTATCGAAAATGCCATGGTTCAATTATTGATGGACCAGCCCTTTGATCAAATTTCTACTGTCAAGTTAGCAGAAAAAGCCGGAATTAGTCGTTCCAGCTTTTACACTCACTACAAAGATAAGTATGATATGATTGAACTCTACCAAAGTAAGCTATTTCATACCTTTGAGTATATTTTCCAAAAACATGCTCATCACAAAAAAGATGCTATCTTAGAAGTATTTGAATATTTAGAGTCTGAGCCACTCTTGGCTGCACTCTTATCTGAAAATGGGACAAAAGAAATCCAAAATTTCTTGAGAAATAAGCTTCACATTATGCTTAGCACCGACCTTCAGAAACGCTTTATGAAATTACAACTCAATCCAATAGAATTAGAATACAGCAGTATTTATCTAACAAATGCCCTATTTGGTGTTTGCCAGACTTGGATTGCTCACGGAAAAAAAGAAAGTCCGCAAGAAATGACAGACTTCCTTATGAAAATGTTAGGTGATGTTAACTAAAAAAAGAACACCTATGGTGTTCTTTTTTATCTGACTCCGCCAGTAGGACTCGAACCTACGACATCATGATTAACAGTCATGCGCTACTACCAACTGAGCTATGCCGGAATAATCGCGTGGCGACGTCCTACTCTCACAAAGGGAAACCCTTCACTACAATCGGCGCTAAGAAGCTTAACTTCTGTGTTCGGCATGGGAACAGGTGTATCCTTCTCGCTATCGCCACCACACTGGGTGTTGTTTCTTATTGAGTTGAATCTTCATTCACTCAAAACTGGATTGAAGTTTGAATCAAAATAACCAAGTTGCTTTTACTTATCCATTCTTTGGTTAAGTCCTCGACCGATTAGTATTGGTCCGCTCCAACTATCACTAGCCTTCCACTTCCAACCTATCTACCTGATCATCTCTCAGGGGTCTTACTTTCTTAAAGAAATGGGAAATCTCATCTTGAGGTGGGCTTCACACTTAGATGCTTTCAGCGTTTATCCCTTCCCTACATAGCTACCCAGCAATGCCCTTGGCAGAACAACTGGTACACCAGCGGTAAGTCCATCCCGGTCCTCTCGTACTAAGGACAGCTCCTCTCAAATTTCCAACGCCCGCGACGGATAGGGACCGAACTGTCTCACGACGTTCTGAACCCAGCTCGC
>URCN01000072.1:0-8264 GCA_900546335.1 uncultured Streptococcus sp. | reverse complement strand
ATCCTTAATCTAGTACCTTATCTAGGTAGTTTTCTAGCGATGTTGCCTGCTTTGGTTTTGGGCTTGATAGCGGGGCCTGTCATGCTTTTGAAAGTGATTATTGTCTTTATTGTTGAACAAACGATTGAAGGTCGCTTCGTTTCTCCACTTATTTTAGGTAGCCAGCTAAATATCCATCCAATCAATGTCCTATTTGTTCTCCTAACTTCAGGTTCTATGTTTGGTATTTGGGGAGTCTTGCTGGGAATTCCTGTCTATGCTTCTGCCAAGGTCGTTATCTCAGCTATCTTTAACTGGTATAAAAAAGTCAGCGGTCTGTATGAAGAAGAAGGGGAGGAAATCAAGAGTGAACAATAGTCAACGCATGCTCCAGGCTTTGGATGAACAGGATTTAACCAAAGCGGATCAGTATTTTCACGAAGCCCTCGAAACAGATTCAAGTGAAGTTCTTTACGAACTAGCAAGCTATCTAGAGGGAATTGGCTTTTATCCTCAAGCAAAAGAAATTTACCAACATATCGTTACAGAATTTCCAGAAGTGAATCTGAACTTAGCAAGCATTGCTAGTGAGGATGGCAATGTTGAGGAAGCCTTTGCTTACCTTGAGGAAATCACACCCGAAAGTGACTGGTACGTATCGGCCTTGGCCTTGAAGGCAGACCTCTATCAGTTGGAAGGATTGACAGATGTAGCGCGTGAAAAGTTACTGGAAGCCCTAAACTACTCAGACGATGCCTTATTAGTTTTTGGTTTGGCTGAGTTGGATAGCGAGTTAGGGAATTATCAGGAAGCCATTCAGGGCTATGCTCAATTAGACAATCGCTCCATCTATGAGCAAACGGGTGTCTCAACCTATCAACGAATTGGTTACGCTTATGCCCAGTTAGGCAAGTTTGAAGCCGCAACTGAATTCTTAGAGAAAGCTTTGGAACTAGAATACGATGACCAAACTGCCTTTGAACTGGCTAGCCTTTACTTTGACCAAGAAGAGTATCAAAAATCTGTTCTTTACTTTAAGCAGATTGATACCATTTCACCTGATTTTGAAGGATATGAGTATGGCTACAGTCAAGCTTTGCATAAGGAACATCAGGTGGAAGAGGCCCTTCGTATCGTTAAACAAGGTTTGGAGAAAAATCCATTTGAAACTAGGCTCTTGCTAGCTGCTTCTCAGTTTTCGTATGAATTGCATGATCCTAATAGTGCAGAGCAGTTTCTCCTTACTGCTAAAGAAGATGCAGAGGATACAGAAGAAATTTTCCTTCGCCTTGCAACTATTTATATGGAACAAGAACGGTACGAAGATATTATCGCTCTCCAAAGTCAAGAACCTGAAAATCTCCTGACCAAGTGGATGATTGCCCGTTCTTACCAGGAAATCGAGGATTTAGATAAGGCCTATGAGCTCTATCAGGAACTATCGTCTGACCTTAAGGATAATCCTGAGTTTCTGGAGCAGTATACTTATCTTTTGCGTGAATTGGGGTATTTTGAAGAAGCCAAAGTGCAAGCTGAAGCTTATTTAAAACTCATTCCAGATGATGTTCAGATGCAAGAACTCTTAGAAACACTTTAAAAGTTATCTCTCTAAAAGAACGTATCCGTCAATTTGGCAGATACGTTTTTTTTTGAAAAATAGAATTTTTTTACAAAAACCCTTGCTAAATTGTTTATTTATGCTATAATAGGAACAATAATTTTTAGGAGGTGCAGTATGTCTTATATGTTTGAGATATTACCAAGTTTATTGAACGGTGCAAGTATGACACTTCAAGTCTTTGCTCTGGTCTTGATATTTTCAATTCCTTTAGGTATTGTCGTTGCCTTTGCTTTACAAGTCCGCTGGAAACCCCTCCATTATCTGATTGACCTTTATATTTGGGTGATGCGAGGGACTCCCTTGCTCTTGCAATTAATCTTTATTTACTATGTTCTCCCTAGCATTGGGATACGTTTAGATCGTTTGCCTGCTGCTGTGATCGCTTTTGTATTGAACTATGCAGCCTACTTTGCTGAAATTTTTCGTGGTGGGATTGAAACCATTCCTAAAGGTCAATATGAGGCTGCTAAGGTCTTGAAGTTTAGTCCTTTTGACACAGTGCGCTATATCATTCTTCCTCAAGTTACAAAGATTGTCTTACCGAGCGTCTTTAATGAAATCATGAGTTTGGTCAAGGATACTTCATTGGTTTATGCCCTTGGGATTTCAGATTTGATTTTGGCAAGTCGGACAGCAGCCAATCGAGATGCTAGTCTTGTTCCTATGTTCTTAGCCGGGGCGATTTATTTGATTATGATTGGTCTTGTAACCATTGTAGCGAAAAAACTTGAGAAGAAGTTATTACAGATAGGAGGATTGCTATGTTAGAATTACGAAATATTAACAAGGCCTTTGGTGGCAAACAAATCTTAACCAACTTCAGCCTATCTATTCCTGAAAAGCAAATCCTTGCAATCGTAGGTCCATCAGGAGGCGGAAAGACAACCCTATTACGTATGCTAGCTGGATTGGAAACCATCGATTCTGGGGAAATCTACTATAACGGCGAATCGCTAGCTATAGACGAACTAGAAAAGCGCAATCTTCTGGGATTTGTTTTCCAAGATTTTCAACTCTTTCCGCATTTGTCAGTTCTAGATAACTTAACTCTGTCGCCCATAAAAACGATGAGCATGGAGAAGGAAGTTGCTGAGAAGAAGGCGCGTGGTTTGTTAGAACAACTTGGGTTAGCTGGGCATGCAGATGCCTTCACTTTCTCACTTTCAGGTGGGCAAAAACAGCGGGTGGCCTTAGCGCGCGCTATGATGATAAACCCAGAAATTATTGGATATGATGAACCAACATCAGCCTTAGACCCAGAATTGCGTTTAGAAGTAGAAAAACTTATCCTTCAAAATAAAGAGCGTGGGATGACTCAGATTGTTGTGACCCACGATCTTCAGTTTGCGGAAAACATTGCTGATCAGATCCTTAAGGTTGATCCAAAGTAGGAATAGGAGGTGCCTATGAAGAGAAAGAAAATTGCCCTTGTACTTGCTCTGTTCTTTAGCTTCTTCCTGACGGCTTGTACTCAGAAGGCAAGTGATCCAAATCAGGATAATTGGGCCAAATATCAAAAGCAGGGTAGCATTACCATTGGCTTTGACAATACCTTTGTTCCCATGGGATTTGAGGAAAAGAATGGCCATTATGCGGGCTTTGATATTGACCTAGCCCAAGCTGTCTCTGAAAAGCTAGGAATTCAGATTAAATTTCAACCCATCGACTGGGATATGAAAGAAACCGAACTACAAAACGGTACCATTGATGCCATTTGGAACGGCTATACAGCTACAGATGAACGGAAAGAGAAGGTTGCTTTTACCATTCCTTACATGGAAAATCAACAAGTTTTGGTCTCTAAAAAGTCTCAAAACATCCACTCAGTTCAGGATATGACTGACAAAGTTTTAGGGGCCCAGGCTGGATCTTCTGGCTATTTGAATTTTGAACGACAACCAGAACTACTCAAGAATCGAGTGAAAGACCAGAAAGCCAATCAATACCAAAGTTTCAATGAAGCCTTGATTGATTTAAAAAATGATCGGATTGATGCCCTGTTGATTGACCGAGTATATGCCAATTACTACCTCCAGTCTGAAGGGATTTTAAATGACTACAATGTCTTTTCAGCTGGCTTTGAAAGTGAAGCTTTTGCAGTGGGTGTGAGACCTGCTGATAAAACTTTGCTAGCTGCATTGAACCAAGCCTTTATCTCACTATACCAAGAAGGAAAATTCCAGGAAATCAGCCAGAGATGGTTTGGGGAAGATGTAGCCACCAGTCAAGTTAAAAATCAAGAATAAGAAAAGAGATTGAGTTTTTCCTCAGTCTCTTTTTTTTTTATCAAAAAAACCTCTGGCAAGTACCAGAGGATAAGAGCTTATACTCAATGAAAATCAAAGAGCAAACTAGGAAGCTATCCGCAGGCTGCTCAAAACACTGTTTTGAGGTTGTAGATAAGACTGACAAAGTCAGGAACATATATCTACGGCAAGGAAACTCTGACGTGGTTTGAAGAGATTTTCGAAGAGTATTATTTCATTGTTGGGAAGAGCAATACATCACGGATAGTAGTTGTATCCGTGAGGAGCATGCAGAGACGGTCGATACCAATACCCAAACCACCTGTTGGAGGCATACCGTATTCAAGAGCCTCGATGTAGTCGTAATCGATGCCTGTCGCTTCGTCGTCACCAAGTTCTTTAGCTTTTGCTTGGGCTTCAAAACGGCTAAGCTGATCGATTGGGTCGTTCAACTCAGTAAAGGCATTACCGTACTCCTTAGTCATGATGAAGAGCTCGAAACGGTCAGTAAAGCGTTCGTCTTCAGGATTTTTCTTAGCAAGTGGAGAGACAGCTACTGGATGTCCGTAGACAAAGGTTGGTTGGATCAAGGTTTCTTCAACAAATTCTTCAAAGAAAGCATTGATAATGTGACCAACCTCAGTGTAGTGTTTTTCAACTGGAACTTTCTTGTCAGCAGCGATAGCTTTTGCTTCTTCGAAGGTCATGTCTTGCCAGAAGTCTACACCAGTAATTTCCTTGATAGCATCCACCATGTGAACACGTTTAAATGGTTCGTTGATTTTGATTTCAGTTCCTTGATAGTTTACTGGACCATCACCCTTAACTGCTTTAGCAGCGTGTTGGATAATACCTTCGGTCAAGTCCATGATATCATGGAAATCTGCATAAGCTTGGTAAACTTCGATAGAAGTAAACTCAGGGTTATGAGTAGCATCCATTCCTTCATTACGGAAGATACGGCCAATTTCATAGACACGTTCCATACCACCAACGATAAGACGTTTTAAGTGAAGCTCAGTTGCGATACGAAGCACCATGTCAATGTTTTGGGCATTGTGGTGAGTGATAAATGGACGAGCAGCAGCACCACCAGCTTCATTATGAAGAACAGGTGTTTCTACTTCAAGGAAACCTTTTTGATCAAGATAACGACGGATTTCAGAGATGATTTTTGAACGAGTGACAAAACGTTCAAAACTTTCACGGTTAGAAATCAAGTCCAGGTAACGTTTACGATAGATGGTTTCAACGTCTGTCAAACCGTGGAATTTCTCAGGAAGTGGGCGAAGTGCTTTAGACAAGTGAGTGATATGAGTTGCCTTGATAGAGAGTTCACCCATATCGGTACGCATGACTTCGCCTTCAACACCGAGGAAGTCACCCAGGTCAGCCTTTTTGAAAATTTCGTAGTTTTCTTCACCGACTTCGTCTTTACGAACGTAGATTTGGATTTGACCTTCTCGGTCTTGAAGATGGGCAAAGCCAACTTTCCCTTTTCCACGTTTGGTTACTAAGCGTCCAGCGATAGTAGCAGTTTCATTTAATTCATGTAATTGTTCTTTATCAAGTTCTGCAAATTTGTCTTTTAGTTCTTGAGAGTTAGCAGTACGTTCAAAACGTTTACCGAAAGGATCGATTCCTTGTTCACGGAGCGCAGCCATTTTTTCACGGCGAACGATCTGCTGGTCATTTAGTTCTTCCATATGTTCTGTAGACATGGGTTCCTCCTAATTTTACTCAAAATTTGATACGATGAGTCATTTTTTGCGATACTCCCATTTTATCATAAATAGCAGAGAAATTCACGGATATTCTTTGAAAACTAAAAAGAACTTGACTATTTAGATCAAGTTCCATTATTTCCTTTGATAGGAAGTGTCATTCCATCTTTCCAGAGTGAAGGTTTCAAAATCCTCAGTCTCCAAAATTGTCAGACTAGCATTTGCCAAGCCTCCATCTTTGCGAAGATGAGCCTCTTTATAGCCTAAGAGAGTACGTAGGCTAGCAGTAAGATTCGCCCCATGCCCGACAATCAGAATGTTTTCAGCCGGACTTCCTTTCAGAGATTTGATAAATTGAATGGTTCGCTGAGTCGTAGAGTAGAGAGATTCGGCTTCAAACATCCTTGTATCAAACTGAGCCAGATTGGAGCGAAAGGCCTTGATTTGTTGTGGATAGATGGCATTGAGAGTTGCGATTTTTAAACCTTCAAGTTTCCCAAGATGCCATTCACGCAGGTTAGGAATGCTCTTTAAAGGACAAGGGGACTGGAGTTGACTTTGGATAATTTCAGCAGATTTGACTGCTCTGGGTAAATCACTAGAATAAATAGTATCAAAAGGAACTTCCTTAAGATACTGCCCCAGTTGTTTTAGTATGTCAATGGACTCTGGAAGAAGGGGAGAATCACCGCTAGCGCCTTGAAAACGTCCTTCAAGATTCCAGACAGTTCGACCATGACGAACAAAATAGAGTTTCATCAGTTGTTTTCCTCCAAGAGATCAGCAAAATCTGCTTTTACAAAGCTGGCTAAATCTTGAGGTCGGATGATAATACTGTGCCCGACTTCTCCAGCAGAGACAATCATTTGGTCCAAATCCAAAGCAGTCTGATCAATAAAAATGGGATAATTGTGTTTTTGACGAATGCCAACGGGGTTATTAGCCCCATGAATATAGCCTGTCGTTTTTTCTAAGTCTTTCTGTGGAATCATGCTGACTTTTTTATTACCAGAAACCTTTGCTAGTTTTTTATCAGCGAGGTGTTCTGTTATGGGAACGATTCCGATGATTGGCCCTGTTTTGTCCCCTAATAGAGCCAAGGTTTTAAAGATATGAGTTCGATCATATTCCGAAGGAAGTTCACCCTCAAGCGCATTGATCTGAATACCAGTATGGTCAATACCCGCCTTGGTCAAGATTTGCTCGACCAAGGTTTTTTTATTCTTAACTTTCTTTGCCATTATTTATACTTATCCTCCAATTGACTCATCCAGATACCAAGCCAGATACCAAGCGCAAAGAAGAAGGCAATGAGAACATAACTCACAATGGAAAGTCCAGAGTATTGGATACTTTCAGCATTTCCAGCATTTGGAATCAAAATCAAGAGGGTACTTGACAGCACAATCCCGATGATAAAGTGATAAACACGCGAGTGGTAGTTGTTTAAGGCATGGTCCATTAATTTTGAAAAGATAATAAGGGTTGCACCTGCACCAATTCCGATAGGAAGGAAGGTACCGAATAAATCAAAGGTCTTAAAACCAGTGAGCATTGGAGCATACAGTCCCAAAATCAAGAGTAGATTTGACGGACTTAAACCAGGCACCAAGACACCAAGCGCCAAAAGAGCACCCGCTAAGATGAAACTAGCAAAACTAGCACTGAGAGACCCAACAACAAAGTTTAGCGCGTAGAGCCCGACTCCTGAAAGGATAAAGGTAGTCCAGAACCAGACTAAGTCAATCTTATCGCGATCAGATTCTCGAGAAGATTCTTTAAGGAGGCTAGGAACTGTGCCGATGATAGCTCCAGCAAAACTCCATAAAACATAGACTTGGTAATTTTCTAGCAGATACTCGATTGGATAAGAAAACAAACCAATGCCTAGTAACATCCCGATTGCTACTGGGATAAAGTATAGGACATTCTCTTTAAAATCCTTAAAAGGATGAGCCAGAAAACTAATCATTCGCTCGTAAATTCCCAAAATAGCTGCCAGAACACCACCTGAAATTCCTGGTAGGATAAATCCTAAGGCGATGACTATTCCTTTAATAACTCTTGCAATCCATGAAAACATCATAAAATCCTCAATTTCATAAAATTCTTTCTCTATTCTATCAATTATAACACAGACGAGAAGAAAATGAAAAAAAAGTGAAAAAGAGAGCAATTTTCACTTGTCTTATGGTCTTAAAAATAGTTTTCTGAAGGTTTCTTCTTTTTCCTTCAAGGTAGAAATGAGATTAATATCTAAATGATGTTCAAATCCAGCAATTCTTCCTTTGGAAGTATACTGATGGAGGTCATAGTCTAAATCAGTATTAGGCGTGGTTTCAAAGTAACCTGAATCCGTTCCATAAGATGGAATCCAAATAGCAGTAAACTTATCTGTATTGATACTGTGTTCTTGCATGAAGTAAACTCCAATATAGATGCCGATGTTTTTAGCACCTAAAGATTCCAGTTTAGCCCTAAAAGCTTCAACACCTTCGTTCATATCAGACATTGTTTTTTCTTCCACGTCCAACCAATAGTAACTAGGGTTGTATGGAGAAGCAGCGTTGTAGAAAACCTCAGCAGCTTTTTCCATTTCTTCCTTGCTGGGGCTAGCTAGATAGGCATAGACTCCAACTGGGACATTACGCTTTTGAAATTCTGTAATATGACTTTTATAGGCTTTATCGATAC
>URCN01000071.1:0-8359 GCA_900546335.1 uncultured Streptococcus sp. | reverse complement strand
TTGATGGCAATTGGGTTTATAATTGAATTAGCAAATATTTTCCTTCAGATGCCTATACAAACTCATGTTATGCAAACTTTTAGATTATGGACTTGGTTTTTCTATTATCTTTTAGGTGGTTATATAGCGCAATTCAATGTAGAAAAGCTCAAATATAGATTTAAAAATTGGATGAAAATAGTTAGCATACTCTTAGTATTGATATCGCCAATTATATTGTTTTTCTTAGCAAAGAATACTTACCATAATCTTTTTGCTGAATATTTTTATGATATTCTATTCGTGAAATTTACAAGCTTAGGAATTTTCCTGACCATATTTTCACTGTCTTTGCATGAAAATGGAAGCAAATGGATTGTTTCTCTCTCTAATCAAACGATGGGTGTTTTTATAATACACACCTATATTATGAAAATTTTGGAAAAACTAATTGATCTCAGTTTTGCAGGTGCATATTTATGGTTTTCTATATTTACTTTGAGTATTAGTTTTATTGTCGTTGGAATATTAATGAGAATCCCATATTTCAATCGAATCGTCAAATTGTAAAAAGGAGAAAAAATGTACGATTATCTTATCGTTGGTGCTGGCTTGTCAGGTGCAATCTTTGCCCACGAAGCTAACAAACGTGGCAAGAAGGTAAAGGTGATTGATAAACGTGACCATATCGGTGGAAATATCTATTGCCAATCTGTTGAAGGAATCAATGTCCACAAGTATGGAGCTCATATCTTCCATACATCCAATAAAAAGGTCTGGGATTATGTCAATCAGTTTGCAGAGTTTAACAATTACATCAATTCGCCGATTGCCAACTATCAAGGGCACCTTTACAATCTGCCTTTCAATATGAACACTTTCTATGCTTTGTGGGGGACAAAGACACCCCAAGAAGTCAAGGACAAGATTGCTGAGCAGACGACTCATATGCAAGATGTTGAGCCAAAAAACTTAGAGGAACAAGCCATTAAGTTGATTGGGACGGATGTTTATGAAAAGCTAATCAAGGGCTATACCGAAAAGCAATGGGGACGTTCCGCTACTGAACTGCCACCCTTTATCATCAAGCGTTTGCCAGTTCGATTGACCTATGATAACAATTATTTCAATGACCGTTACCAAGGAATTCCTATTGGTGGTTACAATGTCATCATCGAAAAGTTGTTGGAAGGAATTGAAGTAGAGCTTAATACAGATTTCTTTGCTGATCGTGAGAGCTTGGAGGCTTCAGCAACTAAGATTGTCTTTACAGGGATGATTGATCAGTTCTTTGACTACAAGTTTGGTGAACTTGAGTATCGTAGTCTCCGTTTTGAGCATGAGATTTTGGACCAAGAAAATTATCAAGGAAATGCCGTAGTCAACTATACTGAGCGAGATATTCCCTATACGCGTATCATCGAACACAAACATTTTGAGTTTGGGACTCAGGACAAGACGGTCATTACTCGAGAATATCCAGCAGATTGGAAGAGAGGAGATGAACCTTACTATCCAATCAATGATGCCAAAAACAATGCTATTTATGAGCAGTATCTAGCAGAAGCTGAGAAAAATGGCCACGTTATTTTCTGTGGGCGCTTGGCAGATTATAAATACTATGATATGCACGTGACTGTTGAACGTGCATTGGATGTGGTAGAAGAAGAACTAGGGAGTATCTAAGAACATCACGGATAAAGGGGAGAAAAGGTGAAATATTATCTGAAAGATTCATTTCTGCATAATGCACACGAAAAGAATGCAGGGAGTAAGGCACGAAATGACGTGGAAGCTATTCTAATCTCAGAGGGTTATGAGGGCTTGGAGCTCAAGGTTGAGAATTGGTATAAGATGAATTTCTTTAAAGCTCAACAACACAAATATCATGCGACCAAGTCTGTGTTTGATCAGTTGGGAGCTGGAGATGAATTGGTGATTCAGTTCCCTATTATCCACCATACATTTTTCATCTCACAACTCATCAAGCAGGCGCAAAAAAGAGGAGCAAAATTCTATCTGTTGATCCATGATATTGAAACCTTGCGTCATGCAGCAGGTTCGGAAGTGAAATTCCGTCATAAAGTGCGCAATTACTTCCAGGAAAAGAAAGCTTTGATGTCAGTGGATGGCATTATCGTTCATAACGATATCATGAAGAAAGTTCTGGTAGGTCAAGGAGTGCCAGCAGATAAAATGGTTAGTTTGGAGATTTTTGACTATCTGATTCCTAACTTTGAGGTACAAACTCTTCCTCAAAAAGACCAACCTATTATCGTAGCTGGAAATTTGAATCCTGCAAAGTCAGGTTATCTTTATAACTTGCCAGACCAGCCCGCCTATAACTTGTATGGGGTGGGCTACGATGAAAGTCGTGCATTGAAAAACACTAGCTACTTTGGTTCCTTTATGCCAGATGACCTCCCCGCTGCTCTTGAAGGTAGTTTTGGTTTGGTATGGGACGGAGACAGCTCAGAGACCTGCCAAGGTTCTTACGGAAACTATCTACGCTTTAACAACTCGCACAAGGCCTCTCTCTACTTAGCTTCAGGTTTTCCCCTAATAGTCTGGAAAGAGTCGGCTCTCGCACATTTTGTTCTGGATAAACAGTGTGGTCTAGCAGTTGATTCTCTACACGACCTCCAAAAAGTACTAGATGATTTGACACTTCAAGACTACAAGGAACTTTCAGAACAAGCTAGGAAAGTTGGAGCTGCTCTTCGAGACGGAGCCTATTTAAAAGCTGCCTTATCCAAATTGAAGTAAATTCCTTAGGGAATTTGGGACAAAATGAAATATAATATAGGATAGGTAATTAGCCAGAAAGGAAGCCTATTATGAAAGGTATTATTCTTGCGGGTGGTTCGGGAACGCGCCTGTACCCACTTACTCGAGCTGCGTCAAAACAGCTGATGCCAGTTTATGATAAACCCATGATTTACTATCCTTTGTCAACCTTGATGTTGGCTGGGATTAAGGACATTTTGATTATCTCAACACCACAGGATTTACCTCGTTTTAAGGATCTGCTCTTGGATGGCTCCGAATTTGGGATCAAGCTTTCCTATGCGGAACAGCCTAGTCCCGATGGACTTGCTCAGGCTTTTCTTATCGGTGAAGAATTTATCGGCGACGATAGTGTTGCCTTGATTTTAGGCGATAATATCTATCATGGGCCTGGTTTGAGCAAAATGCTTCAAAAGGCAGCTAAGAAAGAGAAGGGTGCGACTGTTTTTGGCTACCAAGTGAAGGATCCAGAGCGTTTTGGTGTGGTCGAGTTTGATACAGACATGAATGCTATTTCCATAGAAGAAAAACCGGAGAATCCTCGCTCTAACTATGCAGTGACTGGTCTTTATTTCTATGACAATGATGTTGTGGAGATTGCCAAACAGATAAAACCGAGTGCTCGTGGAGAGTTGGAAATCACAGATGTTAACAATGCTTATTTGAAGCGTGGGGATTTGTCAGTTGAAGTTATGGGGCGTGGTTTTGCCTGGTTGGATACAGGGACGCATGAGAGCTTGTTAGAGGCTTCCCAATATATCGAAACGGTTCAACGAATGCAAAATGTTCAGGTTGCCAATCTGGAAGAAATTGCCTACCGAATGGGTTATATCAGCCGCGAAGATGTGCTGAAGTTGGCGCAACCTCTCAAGAAGAATGAATACGGGCAATACTTGCTTCGTTTGATTGGAGAAATCTAGATGACAGATAATTTTTTCGGCAAAACACTTGCAGTGCACAAGATTGATTCCATTCCAGGTTTGTTAGAGTTTGACATTCCAGTTCATGGTGACAATCGTGGCTGGTTTAAGGAAAATTTTCAGAAAGAAAAGATGCTACCACTTGGTTTTCCTGAAAGCTTCTTTGCTGAAGGGAAACTGCAAAACAACGTCAGCTTTTCTCGCAAAAATGTTCTCCGAGGACTCCATGCTGAACCTTGGGACAAGTACATCTCAGTAGCAGATAGTGGCAAGGTTCTGGGTTCTTGGGTTGACCTACGTGAAGGTGAGACTTTTGGAAATGTTTATCAGACCGAGATTGATGCAAGTAAGGGAATCTTTGTCCCTCGCGGCGTAGCCAATGGTTTCCAAGTCCTCTCGGATACAGTTTCTTATAGCTATCTGGTCAATGACTACTGGGCACTTGAACTCAAGCCTAAATATGCTTTTGTCAACTATGCAGACCCAGCTTTGGGCATTGAGTGGGAAAACCTAGAAGCAGCAGAAGTATCAGAAGCTGATAAACATCATCCACTGCTTAAGGATGTAAAACCTCTGAGAAAAGAAGATTTGTAAAAAAATTAGGGAATAAAAATGACTGAATACAAAAATATCATCGTGACAGGTGGAGCTGGTTTTATCGGTTCTAACTTTGTTCATTATGTTTATAATAACTTTCCAGATATTCATGTGACAGTGCTGGACAAGCTGACTTATGCGGGGAATCGTGCCAATATTGAAGCAATTTTAGGTGATCGTGTTGAGTTGGTTGTTGGAGATATTGCAGATGCAACCTTGGTCGATAAGCTGGCAGCTGAGGCGGATGCTATTGTTCACTATGCGGCTGAAAGTCACAATGACAACTCACTTAATGATCCGAGTCCCTTTATCCACACCAACTTCATCGGAACTTATACACTTTTGGAAGCGGCTCGTAAATACGACCTTCGTTTCCACCATGTGTCAACTGACGAAGTCTATGGGGACCTGCCTCTACGTGAAGATTTGCCAGGTCATGGGGAAGGCCCAGGTGAGAAGTTTACAGCTGAAACCAAGTACAATCCAAGTTCGCCCTACTCATCAACCAAGGCAGCTTCAGACTTGATTGTCAAATCTTGGGTGCGCTCATTTGGCGTGAAAGCGACTATTTCTAACTGTTCAAACAACTATGGTCCTTACCAGCATATCGAGAAGTTCATTCCGCGCCAAATTACCAATATCTTGAGCGGTATCAAGCCAAAACTCTATGGTGAAGGTAAGAATGTCCGTGACTGGATTCACACCAATGACCATTCATCAGGTGTTTGGACAATTTTGACAAAGGGTCAAATTGGCGAAACTTACTTGATTGGTGCGGATGGTGAGAAGAACAATAAAGAAGTGCTGGAACTGATCCTCAAGGAGATGGGGCAACCAGCTGACGCTTATGACCACGTGACGGACCGAGCTGGTCACGATCTTCGCTATGCTATCGATGCTAGCAAACTCCGTGATGAACTAGGGTGGGAGCCAGAGTTTACCAACTTTGAAGCAGGTCTCAAAGAGACCATTAAATGGTACACAGACAACCAAGACTGGTGGAAATCTGAAAAAGAAGCAGTCGAGGCTAACTATGCCAAGACGCAACAAGTAATTAAGTAACCAGATACTAAAAAGCAAGAGACTTTGAGTTCTCTTGCTTTTTATGTATGTCGTAATCTGTTATTTTCTTACTTCTTGTTTATAAAACTCTTTAAGGGCATCTTGCCAGGTTGGAATGACGAAACCTGTGGTCTTCGCTTTGGCTAAACTCATGGTTGAGTTGAGGGGGCGTTTAGCCTTGGCAGGAAACTTGCTGGAGTCTACTGGAATCACTTCAACATCACTGTCCTTAAGAATCTCGACAGCGAAGTCATACCAAGTGGTATCTTCAGTGGAGTCATTTGATAAGTGGTAGTAGCCATACTCTTTTTGATTATCAGTCAGGTAGGTCATGAACTCAGCCAAGGTACGTGTCCAAGTTGGGCGGCCGTGTTGGTCGTTGACAACAGTGAGAGTTTTATGGGTTTTAGCAAGATTTTGCATGGTAAAGACAAAGTTTTTGCCATAATTTCCAAAGACCCAAGCAGTGCGGATGATATAATGCTGTGACGTAAGGTTTTCAACGAGTTCCTCACCCATTCGCTTGGTACGCCCGTACTCTGTCTGCGGACCAGGTAGGTCATCGACTTCCCATTCTTGTCCTACTGGTTTTTTCCCATCAAAGACATAGTCTGTCGAGATATAGACCAGAGTAGCTCCGTATTTCTCAGAGGCCTTGGCTACATTTTCAGTTCCAGTTACGTTGATGGCAAAATCCAGTTCTTTTCCCTCATCTTCTGCCGCATCAACAGCAGTATAAGCTGCACAATGATAGACCAGAGTTGGATTAACCTCGGCAAAGACTTTCTCAACCATTTCAGCATTGGTGATATCCATTTCGGCCACATCCACGGCAACATAGTCCACATTTCGTTCATCTAGTAAATAACGTAGTTCGGTACCGAGTTGACCATTTGCACCTGTAATTAATATCATTGTCTTCTCCTTAACTTTTCTTCTATCTAATCATAGCAAAAAAATGATAAAAAATCTGATTTTCGGCCCTTGTTTTGCTGGTTTAGGATATAAAAATATAGTATTAGAGAATAATAATTTTATAATAGAAAACTTATTTTTCAGAATTTACCAAAGTAATTCAAAAATTCTGAAAATTATATTGACATGTTTCTGAAAAGGGACTATAATGGGGTGAAAGTTTTAAAGGAGAAAACAATGAAAAGTTCAAAACTACTTGCCCTTGCGGGTGTGACGTTATTGGCAGCTGCGACTCTTGCGGCTTGCTCTGGATCAAGTTCAAATGCTAAAGGTGAGAAAACATTCTCATACATTTACGAAACGGATCCTGATAACCTAAACTATTTGACAACTGGTAAGGCAGCTACAGCAAATATTACTAGCAACGTTATTGATGGCTTACTTGAAAATGACCGCTATGGGAACTTTGTACCATCTATGGCTGAGGATTGGTCTGTATCTAAGGATGGATTGACTTACACGTATACACTCCGAAAGGATGCAAAATGGTATACATCTGAAGGTGAGGAGTATGCAGAAGTTAAAGCTCAAGACTTTGTAACTGGTCTTAAGTATGCTGCTGATAAGAAATCAGATGGTCTTTACCTGGTTCAGGAATCTATCAAGGGATTGGATGCTTACGTCAAAGGAGAAATTACAGATTTTTCTCAAGTAGGAATCAAAGCTCTTGATGATTATACCGTTCAATACACATTGAACAAGCCAGAAAGTTTCTGGAATTCTAAGACAACAATGGGTGTTCTGGCTCCTGTTAATGAAGAATTTTTGAACTCTAAAGGGGATGACTTTGCTAAAGGTACAGACCCAAGCAGTATTCTCTACAATGGACCATTCTTACTCAAATCAATCGTAGCCAAATCATCAGTCGAGTTCGAAAAGAATCCAAACTATTGGGATAAAGACAATGTCCATCTTGATAAAGTGAAATTATCCTTCTGGGATGGTCAAGATACTAATAAGCCAACTGAAGCTTTCAAAGACGGTAGCTTTACAATGGCTCGCCTCTTCCCAACAAGTGCTAGTTACTCAGAGACTGAAAAAACATTCAAAGACAATATCGTTTATACCCAACAAGATTCTACTACTTATTTAGTAGGCACAAATATCGATCGTCAGTCTTATAAGTACACTTCTAAGACAACAGATGAGGAAAAAACATCAACCAAGAAGGCCCTTTTGAATAAGGACTTCCGTCAAGCTATTGCATTTGGTTTTGACAGAACAGCCTACGCTTCTCAAGTAAATGGTGCAAGCGGAGCTACTAAACTGCTTCGTAACTTGTTTGTTCCCCCTACATTTGTACAGGCAGATGGGAAAAACTTTGGGGAATTAGTTAAGGAAAAATTGGTGACCTATGGAGACGAGTGGAGCAACGTAAACTTGGATGATGCCCAAGATGGACTCTACAACCCTGACAAAGCTAAAGCAGAATTCGCTAAAGCTAAGGCGGCCCTTCAAGCGGAAGGTGTGAAATTCCCAATCCACTTGGATATGCCTGTAGACCAAACTAATACAACAAAAGTTCAACGTGTTCAATCATTTAAACAGTCAGTTGAAGAAAATCTAGGATCAGATAATGTGGTTATCGATATCCAACAGCTCCAAAAAGATGATGTTCAAAACATTACCTACTTCGCTGAAACTGCGGCTGGAGAAGACTGGGATATCTCAGATAACGTGGGTTGGTCTCCAGACTATATCGATCCATCTACTTATCTTGATATTATCAAGCCTTCTGTAGGAGAAAATACGAAAACATATCTAGGATTTGATTCTGGGACAAACAACGCTGCGGCTAAGCAAGTTGGTTTAGAAGACTACGAAAAAATGGTTGTGGAAGCTGGTGAAGAAACCACTGATGTTTCAAAACGTTATGAGAAATATGCTGCTGCCCAAGCTTGGTTGACAGACAGTGCCTTGCTCATTCCAACAACTTCTCAAACTGGTCGTCCAATGTTGTCTAAGATGGTACCATTTACACTTCCATTTGCATACTCTGGTAACAAGGGTATGAGTGAAGCCCTTTTGTACAAATATCT
>URCN01000070.1:0-8432 GCA_900546335.1 uncultured Streptococcus sp. | reverse complement strand
ATACGGACCAATCTTTGATGGATTTTGTATTTTCTTCACTTAAAACGATTGCAAAGAAAAAACGAGCACTTTTTATTAAAATCGACCCAGCGCTTTGTTTGAGTAAAACTTATAATGACAATCAAGTTTATAATTGTTCAGAGAAAACTCTAGAAACGCTAAATTATTTGCAAAAACTAGGTTTTATTTGGTCTGGTAAGACAAGTGGAATGGTTGATACTATTCAGCCTCGTATACAGGCAAAAGTGTATAAAGAAAATTTTGATGAGAAGTACCTACCAAAATCGGCGAGACAAGCTATTCGAACTGCACAAAACAAAGGAATAAATACTCAGTTTGGCGGAATTGAATTATTAGAATTATTTTCTTTTTTAATGAAGAAGACGGAGGCAAGAAAAAGTATTCATTTGCGGAATGAAGCCTACTATCGAAATTTGCTATTGTCTTTTCCAGACCATGCTTATATAACATTATCTACACTTGATTTGTCAAATCGATTGAATATTTTAGAAAAACAAAGAGATCAGAATCAAAAAATTCTAGAATCCTTATCAGATACTGTTAAGTCTTCGAAATATCAAAGTAGGCTACAAGAAAGCGAAAGGTTGAATGAAGAAATTCTATTTTTGGAGAAGCATATTTCTTCAGGTGTTCAAGTTGCTCCCTTATCAGCCACTTTGACTTTGGAATTTGGGCAGACATCTGTAAATTTATATGCAGGAATGGATGTAGAATTTAGACGTTATAATGCCCCAATTTTAACATGGTATCGAACACTACAACGTGCATTCGAAAGAGGTTCTCTCTGGCAAAATCTAGGGGGTGTTGAACATACAAGAGATGGTGGACTTTATCGTTTTAAAGCTAATTTTAATCCAACTATTGAGGAATATTTAGGAGAGTTAACTCTGCCGATTCATCCTATGTATCCGTTAATAAATCTCCTATTTAATCTTCGAAAAAAATATCATAGAAAGTAAATGTATGACACTAACTGTACTTACTAAAGAAGACTTTCGCATTTATTCAGAATCAATTAATTCCCGTTCATTTTTACAATCAACCCAAATGGGAGAATTGTTAGAGAAACGAGGAGCAACAGTGACCTATTTAGCTCTAAAGCATACAGAGACTATTCAGGTTGCTGCAATGGTTTATAGTTTGCCAATGACAGGTGGACTGCACATGGAAATCAATTCTGGTCCAATTTATAGCAATGCAACTTATCTAAAGGAATTTTACAAAGATCTCCAAGCGTATGCCAAACAACATGGGGTTCTGGAGTTGATTGTCAAACCTTACGATACTTTTCAAAGTTTTGATAGTAATGGTAATCCAGTGACGGAGGAGCAACAAGAAATTATTCACTGTTTGACGAATCTAGGATATTATCATGATGGTTTACAGACTGGTTACCCAGGTGGGGAACCTGATTGGTTATATGTCAAGAACTTAGAAGGGATCACAGAGGAAAATTTAATTCGATCTTTTAGTAAAAAGGGAAAACCTTTGGTTAAGAAAGCTAGAAGTTTTGGCATTCAATTGAGACGATTAAAACGAGATGAATTATCTATTTTTAAAGATATTACTGCTACGACATCAAAAAGAAGAGAATACAGTGATAAAAGTTTAGAATATTACGAACATTTTTATGATGCATTTGGAGACCGGGCTGAATTTATGGTTGCGACTTTAAATTTTCAAGATTATCTTTCTCAACTGGAGAAAAATCAAGAAAATTTATACAAAAAAATAGCAGATTTTGATGCGGCGCTAAGAAAATCTCCTGATTCAGCTCAGAAGAAAAAAGAGCATAAAGAATTGCTACATCAATTTGAAACTTTTGAGGTTCGTAAAGCAGAAGCACGTAAATTGATAGTCAAGTATGGGGAACAAAAGGTTGTATTAGCTGGTAGTCTTTTTATCTATATGCCTCAAGAAAGTACCTATCTTTTTAGTGGCTCTTACACGGAATTTAATAAGTTCTATGCACCAGCATTGCTTCAAGAGCATGTTATGTTAGAGAGTATAAAGCGTGGAATTCCTATTTATAATTTCTTAGGGATTCAAGGAATATTTGATGGAAGTGATGGTGTTCTTCGCTTTAAGCAAAACTTTAATGGCTATATTGTAAGGAAGGCGGGAACTTTCCGTTATTATCCTTCTCCTCTCAAGTATAGAATTATTTGTCTAATAAAAAGGATGTTAGGCCGATAAATACGGCTACCCCAAAAGGTTAGTTTTTGTATAACTTTTGGAGTGTAGTTCTGTGCTTCTTTTTTCTGTGTTCTATTTAAGTCAAAAATCTTTTGATGTACATAAAAGGGAAAATCTAGGAAGTAGTATAGAAATTTTACTTATACAAAGAATATTAGGGTATCCGATAAATCTATACCGACACCAACGAAACTTCTGTAATGCAACCAGCAGGTTCCTACTATGGGATTCAGCCCCAGGATGTGACAGCTGTTCAAGAACTTTATACCAGTAGCGACTAGCTGAAGTCGGTGTAATCTAAAATGAAATCCAAGCTCCTCCATCAAGTAATCGGTGGGGCTTTTTGTTCGTCCTGTCACGGCCTTTTTGCTATAATGGAACTATGAATAACTTGATCAAATCAAAACTGGAGCTCTTGCCGACTAGTCCTGGATGCTACATTCACAAGGATAAAAATGGCACTATTATCTATGTAGGAAAGGCTAAAAATCTTCGCAATCGCGTGCGGTCCTATTTTCGTGGAAGTCATGATACCAAGACGGAAGCTCTGGTATCTGAAATTGTGGATTTTGAATTTATCGTCACTGAGTCCAATATTGAGGCGCTTCTGCTGGAAATCAACCTCATCAAGGAAAATAAACCCAAGTACAATATCATGCTCAAGGATGATAAGTCTTATCCTTTTATCAAAATCACCAGTGAGCGCTATCCACGCTTGATTATTACCCGTCAGGTCAAAAAGGACGGTGGTCTTTATTTTGGCCCTTATCCAGATGTGGGGGCAGCTAATGAAATAAAGCGACTCTTGGATCGGATTTTTCCTTTTCGTAAGTGTACCAATCCACCCTCTAAGGTTTGTTTTTACTATCATATCGGCCAGTGTATGGCCCACACTATCTGTAAGAAGGATGAGGCCTACTTCAAGTCTATGGCACAGGAAGTTTCTGACTTCTTAAAAGGACAGGATGACAAAATTATCGATGGTCTCAAGGAAAAGATGAATACTGCAGCCCAGACGATGGAGTTTGAACGTGCAGCGGAATACCGTGACCTGATTCAGGCGATTGGAACGCTTCGGACCAAGCAACGGGTCATGGCGAAAGATTTGCAAAATCGCGATGTCTTTGGCTACTATGTGGATAAGGGTTGGATGTGTGTCCAGGTTTTCTTTGTTCGTCAGGGAAAACTCATCGAGCGGGATGTCAATCTCTTCCCCTACTACAACGATCCGGATGAGGACTTCTTGACCTATGTGGGACAATTTTATCAAGAAAAATCTCATCTAGTCCCCAATGAAGTGCTGATTCCGCAGGATATCGATGAAGAAGCCGTTAAGGCCTTGGTGGATACCAAGATTTTCAAGCCCCAACGTGGGGAGAAAAAACAGCTGGTTAATCTAGCCATAAAAAATGCCCGTGTTAGTCTGGAGCAGAAGTTCAATCTGCTAGAGAAATCTGTTGAAAAGACTCAAGGGGCGATTGAAAATCTGGGGCGCTTGCTCCAAATCCCGACCCCAGTCCGTATCGAGTCCTTTGATAACTCTAATATCATGGGAACCAGTCCTGTTTCAGCTATGGTGGTCTTTGTCAACGGTAAACCGAGTAAAAAAGACTACCGAAAGTACAAGATAAAAACGGTTGTCGGTCCAGATGACTATGCTAGTATGCGAGAGGTTATTCGCAGACGTTATGGCCGAGTTCAACGTGAGGCTTTGACTCCGCCAGATTTGATTGTCATTGATGGGGGACAAGGTCAAGTCAATATTGCAAAGCAAGTCATCCAAGAAGAGCTAGGTTTGGATATCCCAATTGCAGGTCTGCAAAAGAATGACAAGCACCAAACCCATGAATTGCTCTTTGGAGATCCGCTTGAGGTAGTGGAGTTGTCTCGCAATTCTCAGGAATTTTTCCTCCTCCAACGCATTCAAGATGAGGTGCACCGCTTTGCTATCACTTTCCACCGCCAACTGCGCTCCAAAAATTCTTTTTCATCTCAATTGGATGGGGTTGACGGTCTGGGACCTAAACGCAAGCAGAATCTCATGAAGCATTTTAAATCTCTCACTAAAATCAAGGAAGCCAGTGTGGATGAGATTGTCGAAGTTGGTGTGCCAAGAGCAGTCGCAGAAGCTGTTCAGAGAAAGTTGAACCCGCAGGAAGAAGTGGAGTTGGCTCAAGTAGCGGAAGAGAGAGTAGATTACCAAACGGAAGGAAATCATCATGAACCATAAAATCGCGATTTTATCAGATATTCATGGCAATACGACAGCCTTAGAAGCAGTGATTGCGGATGCTAGAAAGCTGGAAGCGACAGAATATTGGCTTCTGGGAGATATTTTTCTTCCTGGACCAGGTGCAAATGATCTGGTTGCCCTGTTAAAGGAACTTCCTATCAAAGCAAGTGTTCGAGGCAATTGGGATGATTGTGTCCTTGAGGCTTTAGATGGGCAATATGGCTTAGAAGACCCACAGGAAGTCCAGCTCTTGCGTATGACCCAGTTTTTGATGGAGCGAATGGATCCTGAAACGATTGTCTGGCTACGAAGCTTGCCTCTGCTGGAAAAGAAAGAAGTTGACGGACTGCGTTTTTCTCTCTCTCATAATTTACCTGACAAAAATTATGGAGGTGACTTGTTGGTTGGGAATGATACAGAAAAATTTGACCAACTGCTAGATGCGGAAACGGACGTGGCAGTCTATGGTCATGTTCACAAGCAGTTGCTTCGTTATGGAAGTCAAGGGCAACAAATCATCAATCCAGGTTCGATTGGTATGCCCTATTTTGATTGGGAGGCGTTGAAAAACCACCGTGCCCAGTATGCCGTGATAGAAGTGGAAGATGGGGAGTTGGTCAATATCCTATTTCGAAAAGTTTCTTATGATTATGAAGCGGAGTTAGAATTGGCCAAGTCCAAGGGCCTTCCCTTTATCGAAATGTATGAGGAACTACGACGAGAAGATAACTATCGGGGGCACAATCTA
Organism: uncultured Streptococcus sp.; assembly: GCA_900546335.1. Classification (GTDB taxonomy): domain Bacteria; phylum Bacillota; class Bacilli; order Lactobacillales; family Streptococcaceae; genus Streptococcus. The sequence continues at coordinate 3,234 of URCN01000070.1, read as the reverse complement.
GAACTCTTAGCTAGTTTAATTGAAAAGCATGGGTATGTAGAGGATGTGAAGGATTTCTTGGAGGCTATAAAGTCAGAATACAAGATAGACTAGTTTCTTTAAGCAACTGAAAAATAGTTGAAATTGGATGAGGGGAAACCTGATTTTAATGATAAGTTTAAAACCATGGCTTCATCCGTGTTCCAATTTCTTTCTATGGAAAATCTCTGCAAGCTCTTTCAAAATATGGTAGAATGGATGCAGTAGAATTAGAAAAGGAAATCGATTATGAAATTTCTTGAATTGAATAAAAAACGTCATGCGACCAAGCATTTTATTGACAAGCCTGTGGATCCAAAAGATGTTCGTACAGCTATCGAAATCGCGACTTTGGCTCCAAGTGCCCACAATAGCCAACCATGGAAGTTTGTGGTTGTTCGTGAGAAAAATGCTGAATTGGCAAAATTGGCATACGGTTCGAACTTTGAGCAGGTTTCTTCAGCTCCTGTAACCATTGCTTTGTTTACCGATACAGATTTGGCTAAACGTGCTCGTAAGATTGCCCGAGTTGGTGGTGCTAACAATTTCTCAGAAGAGCAACTTCAATACTTTATGAAAAATTTGCCTGCCGAGTTTGCGCGTTACAGTGAACAACAGGTTAGTGACTACCTGGCCCTTAATGCTGGTTTGGTTGCCATGAACTTAGTTCTTGCTTTGACTGACCAGGGAATCGGTTCTAACATTATTCTTGGATTTGACAAATCAAAAGCCAACGAAGTTTTGGACATCGAAGACCGTTTCCGCCCAGAACTCTTGATCACAGTGGGTTATACAGATGAGAAATTGGAACCAAGCTACCGCTTGCCAGTAGATGAAATCATCGAGAAAAGATAGAAAGAAGAAAAAATGACAGCAATTGATTTTACAACAGAAGTAGAAAAACGCAAAGAAGACCTTTTGGCTGACTTGTTTAGCCTTTTGGAAATTAACTCCGAACGTGACGACAGCAAGGCAGATGCGGAGCACCCATTTGGACCTGGTCCGGTAAAAGCTTTGGAGAAATTCCTTGAAATCGCAGACCGCGATGGCTATCCAACGAAAAATGTTGATAACTACGCAGGACATTTTGAGTTTGGTGAAGGAGAAGAAGTTCTCGGAATCTTTGCTCACATGGACGTGGTGCCAGCTGGTAGCGGTTGGGACACGGACCCTTATACACCAACTATCAAAGACGATCGCCTTTATGCGCGTGGAGCTTCAGATGACAAGGGTCCTACAACAGCTTGTTACTATGGTTTGAAAATCATCAAAGAATTGGGCCTTCCGACTTCTAAGAAAGTTCGCTTTATCGTAGGAACAGACGAAGAATCTGGCTGGGCAGACATGGACTACTACTTTGAACATGTAGGACTTGCGAAACCAGACTTTGGTTTCTCACCTGACGCTGAATTCCCTATCATAAATGGTGAAAAAGGAAACATCACAGAATACCTTCACTTTGCAGGTGAAAATACTGGTTCAGCTCGTCTTCACAGCTTCACAGGTGGATTGCGAGAAAACATGGTACCAGAATCAGCAACAGCAGTTGTTTCAGGTGACCTGGCTGACTTGCAAGCTAAATTAGATTCCTTTGTTGCAGAACACAAGCTCAGAGGGGAAATTCAAGAAGAAGCTGGTCAATACAAGGTGACCATCATTGGTAAATCTGCCCATGGTGCTATGCCTGCCTCAGGTGTCAATGGCGCGACCTACCTTGCCCTCTTCCTCAGTCAGTTTGACTTTGCAGGACCAGCAAAAGACTACCTTGACATCGCTGGAAAAATTCTTTTGAACGACCATGAGGGTAAAAATCTCAAGATTGCTCATGTGGATGAAAAGATGGGTGCCCTTTCTATGAATGCCGGTGTCTTCCGCTTCGATGAAACAAGTGCTGACAATATCATTGCCCTTAACTTCCGCTATCCAAAAGGAACAAGTCCAGAACAAATCAAGTCAGTTCTTGAAAACTTGCCAGTTGCTTCTGTTAGCCTTTCTGAACACGGTCACACCCCTCACTATGTGCCAATGGAAGATCCGCTTGTGCAAACCTTGTTGAATGTCTATGAAAAACAAACTGGTCTTAAAGGTCACGAACAAGTCATCGGTGGTGGTACCTTTGGTCGTTTGCTGGAACGTGGGGTTGCCTATGGTGCCATGTTCCCAGACTCAATTGACACTATGCACCAAGCCAACGAATTTATCGCCTTGGACGATCTATTCCGAGCAGCAGCAATCTATGCAGAAGCTATTTATGAATTGATCAAATAAAACGATAGAAGTCTGAGATGTTATGCTTGGACTTCTTTTTGGAGGGAAAACAGATGTCTCAAATCGAAAGAATCAAGCAAGCCATTATGGCGGATCCGCAGAATGTCAGCTATACAGAACGCGGAATTGAACCTCTCTTTGCAGCGCCAAAGACTGCTCGCATCAATATTGTCGGTCAGGCTCCGGGATTTAAAACGCAAGAAGCTGGGATTTACTGGAAGGATAAGAGTGGTGACCGCTTGCGGGACTGGTTAGGTGTGGATGAGGACACCTTTTACAACTCAGGTTATTTCGCAGTATTGCCCATGGATTTCTACTTTCCGGGGCATGGCAAGTCAGGCGACCTTCCACCGAGAACTGGCTTTGCCGAAAAATGGCATCCGCAACTCTTGCAAGAGTTGCCTGATATCAAATTAACTCTCTTGATTGGCCAGTATGCCCAAGCTTATTATTTACATGAGAAAGTTAGTGGCAAGGTGACAGAAAGGGTAAAACATTACCAGAACTACTTACCAACCTATTTTCCACTAGTTCATCCCTCACCACGAAATCAAATCTGGATGGCTAAAAATCCTTGGTTTGAGTCAGAAGTGGTGCCAGAGTTGAAAAAAAGAATTCAAAAGATTCTTGGAGAAACAAAATGAAAGAAATTACTTTTAACGATTTTTACCAGCTTTATCAAAATGAGCAACTTTCTCTAGTGGACGTGAGAGAAGTAGAAGAGTTCCAGACGCTTCATTTAGAAGGTGCTCAGAATCTTCCGCTTAGTCAATTGGCTGATATCTATGATCAGTTGGACAAGGACCTCTTGCATTATGTCGTTTGTAAATCTGGGATGAGGTCAGCACGTGCTTGTCAATTTCTAGCTGAACAAGGTTATGACGTTATCAATGTCCAAGGTGGAATGACGGCCTTTGAAAATCTTTAAACCTATATGGCGATAAAGCC
>URCN01000069.1:0-8935 GCA_900546335.1 uncultured Streptococcus sp. | reverse complement strand
GCACATGATATTTTAAATAACCCTTTCCTTAATAAAGGGACTGCCTTTACCTTAGAGGAACGGAAGGAACTAGGTCTTATTGGTTTATTGCCACCTTATGTTCAAACCATTGAAGAACAAGCGGCACAAACTTATGAGCAAATGCAAACAAAAGTAAATGATTTGGAAAAACGTCTTTTCCTAATGGAAATTTTTAATACCAACCGTACTCTTTTCTATTATCTATTTTCTCAACATTTGGAAGAATTCAATCCAATTGTATATGACCCAACCATTGCAGATACCATTGAAGGCTATAGTGACCTCTTTGTAGATCCACAATATGCGGGATATCTTGATATCAATCATCCTGAAAATATTGAAGCCACTTTGAAAAATGCTGCTGGGGATCGCGAGATTCGTCTCATTGTTGTAACAGATGCAGAAGGAATTCTTGGAATCGGTGACTGGGGAACAAATGGTGTCGATATTTCTGTTGGAAAATTGATGGTCTACACGGGTGCTGCTGGAATCGATCCTTCTATGGTCCTTCCTTTAGTTATTGATGCAGGGACTAACCGTGAAGAACTTCGTAACAATCCTAATTACTTAGGGAATCGTCACGAACGGGTTCGCGGAGATCGTTACTACGACTTCGTTGACCAATTTGTTCAAACAGCCGAACGTCTCTTTCCTAAACTCTACCTTCACTGGGAAGACTTCGGCCGCTTGAATGCTGCCAATATTCTTGAAAAATACCGAAAACAAATTCCGACCTTTAATGATGATATTCAAGGTACAGGAATCGTTACCTTAGGTGGCATCTTTGGTTCACTAGATATTAGTGGCGAAAAATTAACAGATCAAGTTTATCTCTGCTATGGTGGGGGAACAGCTGGTGCAGGGATTGCTTCTCGTGTTCTTCGTGAAATGATGAGTGAAGGTCTTTCTGAAGAAGAAGCCTATAAGCGCTTCTTTATGGTTGATAAGCAAGGTCTTCTCTTTGATGATATGGATGACCTAACTCCTGAGCAAAAACCGTTTGCTAAGAAACGTGCTGACTTTACTAACGCAGACAAGTTGACTGACCTGCTTGAAGTAGTGAAGACTGTGAAGCCAACCATTCTTGTAGGAACTTCAACTCAACCTAATACCTTCACCAAAGAAATAGTAGAAGCTATGTGTGAAAACACAGAACGTCCAATGATTTTCCCATTATCAAATCCAACCAAGCTAGCAGAAGCTAGTGCCAAAGATTTGATCGAATGGTCAGATGGCAAGGCTTTTGTCGCAACAGGAATTCCTGCTGATACGGTTTCTTATAAAGGTGTAGACTATGTGATTGGTCAAGCAAATAATGCCTTGATTTACCCAGGTCTTGGTCTAGGTATGCTGGCTTCTGAAGCAAGTCTTTTGACTGATGAAATGATTGGAGCAGCGGCTCATTCATTGAGTGGTATTGTAAATCCAGGACAACCAGGAGCTCCTGTTTTGCCGCCGTTCAAGTATGTAGCAGATGTTTCTATTAAAGTAGCGGAAGCAGTCGCTAAAAAAGCGCAAGAGCAAGGTCTTGCACGCGCTAAGGAAACAGATATGGCCAAAGCAGTTCGTGATTTGAAGTGGTATCCAGAGTATAAATAATTCATTTCTGCTGCTATCCTTCTATACCGACAGATTTATATAGGCTGTGGACTTAAGAAATTTAGAAAGGATACCTATGTCACTCTTTTTAACCTCGATTACGAGTATCATTCCGATTATCGCTATTATTGTTTTGGGGTATATTCTTCAGGTTAGGGGATGGTTTGGAGATAGCTTTGGTCCCAACCTGTCTCGTTTGATCATGAATGTAGCCTTGCCAGCGTCAATCTTTGTGTCGGTGATGAAATACCTAACACTAGATAAACTAATCAGTCTTTCTGGAGGTCTCCTTTATACTTTTGTGGCCTTTATCTTGGGATATATCGTAGCTTATATTACAGTTATACTTTTCAAGGTCCGTCCAGGACGGCGAGGAACCATGATTAATACTTTTGTTAATGCCAATACTATTTTTATCGGTTTACCCTTAAACGTTGCTCTTTTTGGTGATCAGGCTCTTCCTTATTTCTTAATTTACTATATCACCAATACGATTTCCACCTGGACATTGGGCGTGTATTTGATGACGAGCGACAGTAAATCGGGTCAAAGCAAGGAGACAACTAAATTTGACTGGAAGAAATTGCTACCAGCTCCGCTTGTAGGTTTTCTTGTGGCTCTACTAGTTTTGATTCTCCGAATTCCTATTCCAGATTTCGCAACGAACACCTTAACCTATGTTGGAAATATCGTCACTCCCTTATCTCTGATTTATATTGGTATCGTTCTTTCTAAGTCAGGCTTGAATACCATTGCTTTTGATAAAGATACAATTGTCACTTTGGTTGGGCGCTTTATCCTAGCTCCTCTGATCATGCTTCTTGTATTGAAGTTCTTTTCCCCAAATATGGCAACAGTAGAATTTAAGACCTTTATGATTCAGTCTGCTACACCAGCTCTGGCTGTTCTCCCAATCCTTGCTAATCAAGGAAAAGGAGATGTGGAATTCTCTACGAATGTAGTGACTCTAAGTACGGTTCTATTTATCATTGTTATTCCAATATTACAAACTTTATTAGGATAAGAAGGAAGAGGATAGGATTGAAAGTTATGCGTTAAGAAATTCCCCTATTTAGAATCTATTAATTCATATTTTATGAAATTAATTAGTAGATATCGTTCTGAAAAGCCTTGATATTGTGCTGTTTTTAACCCAACTGAAACCCACACTTTCCAACCAGGTCTTAAGAAAGCTCGTAAAGCATCACAATTTAGTAAACGTTAATCAATACGATACTATCAACGTTTCGAAACACTTCATGGTTCACACCATGGGGTGTTTTTTGATGATTTTTAGCAAAATTCACATCACTTTTCACACCATTATTTCTTCAGGGAGCGATAAGCAATCTCTCCAACAGCCATTGGAATAACATTTGAAGTATTGACATAAGTCTTTGTTGTAATCGTATCACTATGGGTGAGTGCTTCAGAAATTTCTTCAAGCAAAACTCCAGCTTGTTTTGCTGGTGTGGCGCTTGAACATTATGCTTATCCATAGTATTTTGTGTTATAATGTAGAAACTATACAGAAAATAAAAGAATCTCTTTAAATTCTGTAAATTTCACTTTGCGTAAACATGAGAAAATTTGAATGTAGATAATGATGGGAGAGGATTTGTAATGATCAGTTTAGAGCTGTTGTCTGAAGAAAATAGTCTAGACGTCTATTCTTTTGAAAAAGAAAATCGAGAGTATTTTGAACGAAATTTACCTCCTAGACCAGCTAACTATTTTGATTTAGAAGGTTTTAAAGAAATTACAAGGGAATTGTTAACGGAACAAAGGAATCGTGCTGTTTACATGCATCTTATTAGAGATTCGCAAGGTGTTATGGTTGGGAGAATCAATTTAAGTGTCTTAGAGAGTGATCGAAATATAGCAGAACTTGGGTATAGGATTGGGGAAAATGTTAGCAACTTAGGCTATGCTAGCGAAGCGGTTAGACTTGTTTTAGACAAGGCGTTTCATACTTATGGTTTAAATAGAATCGTTGCGGGAACGGCAACGGGTAATCTAGCCTCTCAGAGGGTGCTTTTAAAAAATGGCTTCACCTTTAGTAGAATGATAGAAAATGACTTACACATTCATAATGAGTGGGTTCATACAGCAGTATTTGAGATAAGGAGACCATAATATCATCAATTCCAGTCTATTGAAAAGGTTAATGGAGTATAATCTTTCCATACCTTCAAGGATTTTCTCTTGGATGTTTTTTTGTTCAGAATCTCCGGGTGTGTCTGTTAAAATTTGATTTTCCCAGTGGACAATCGTCCACTTTTTTTATATAATAAAACTAAACCGAATTGGTTGAGTTTTAGAGGTGTAAGCTCAACCGTCGATTTGTTTTTCTAAGAGAGATATTCTCAATAAAACATCACACTAGGGGGTGAATCATGTACCAACCAGAAAAACTCAAGGCTCGGAGAAAAGAGTTAAAATTGACACAGAAGGAAATTGCAGAGGAATTAGGAATCAGTTTTCAGGCTTACTCGGCTTGGGAACGTGGAATCAAGGAACCATCCAAGGAGAAGGTTGCCCAGCTAGAGAACATTTTAAAGGTAGCAAAAGGCTATTTCACTCAGATTGAGATTGTCCGTCTCTACAATAGCCTCTCCAAGCAAGGGAAGGACAAGGTTGTGCTCTATGCTCGCAACCTAGCTCAAGAAGAACAAACTCAGAAGGTGACGACCATGCCAGAGCGCCTCTACGAGTACCGTGTCTATGAACGCATGTCAGCAGGGATCGGGGCTTCGGTCTATGATGACCAGAATTTTGATACGGTTTACTTTAACGAGGAGTTGGCCCATGATTTTTCATCTTGGGTATCTGGGGACTCTATGGAACCTAAATATCAAAATGGTTCAGTGGCTCTGATTCGAGAGACGGGATTTGACTATGACGGGGCGGTTTATGCAGTGGTTTGTAACAACCAGACCTATATTAAACGGGTCTATCGGGAGGAAGATGGCCTGCGTCTGGTATCGATCAATCCAAAATACAAGGACATTTTCATCTCCTATGAGGAAGATCCTCGGATTGTGGGGATTATCGTTGGGAATTTTGTGCCGATGGAGGGTTAGCCTATGGGCTACTTTGATTATTCCAGAGAGCCCAAAAGTGATATTGCCTTTGTCGATATGAAATCTTTTTATGCCAGTGTTGAGTGTGTGAAAAGAGGCTTGCATCCGCTGAAGACCTCGCTTTGTGTCATGAGTCGCGCGGATAATTCGACTGGTCTTATCCTAGCTTCCTCTCCCATGTTTAAGAAGATTTTTGGCAAGTCCAATGTTGGCCGGGCCTATGATCTGCCTTTTGATTTCAAAACGCGTAAATTTTCTTATTACAATGCTCGAAAGCAAGGCTTGCCTACTGACTCAGACTATGTTCGCTACATCGAAGATTGGGCTCAAGTGACTTTGATTGTGCCTCCTAGGATGGATGAGTACATAGCGGTCAATATGGAAATCCAGCGAATTTTTCAAAACTATGGTAGTCCAGATGATATTTATCCCTACTCTATTGATGAGGGCTTTATCGATCTGACTAGTTCGCTCAACTATTTTATCCCAGACAAGAGTCTCTCTCGCAAAGACAAGCTGGATCTGCTTTCTGCTCGCATCCAGAGGGATATTTGGAGGCAGACAGGGATCTACTCTACAGTGGGTATGTCCAATGCCAATCCCTTACTGGCCAAGTTGGCTCTGGATAATGAGGCCAAGCACACCCCGACCATGAGGGCCAACTGGTCTTACCAGGATGTGGAAGAGAAGGTTTGGGCCATTCCCAAGATGACGGACTTTTGGGGGATTGGCAGGCGGATGGAGAAACGCTTGCATGCTCTGGGGATTTTTTCCATCAGAGAATTGGCCACCATTAATCCAGACCAGCTACAGAAAACACTTGGTCAGGCTGGCCTGCGTTTGTGGTTTCATGCTAACGGGATTGATGAGAGCAATGTTCACAGGCCCTATAAAGCCAAGTCCAAAGGGTTGGGGAATTCTCAAATCTTGCCCAGAGACTACGTGAAGCTACGGGATATCGAAATTATTCTTCGAGAAATGGCAGAGCAGGTGGCTATTAGACTGAGAAAGGCGGGCAAGAAAACAACCCTTATCTCTATCTATGTTGGTTTCTCTAAGCAGGAGGTTAGGCCGTCTATTCATACACAAATGAAGGTCGAACCGACCAATAATACAGCTATCTTAACGGATTATGTTTTGAAGCTATTTCATAATAAATACACTTCTGGAGCGGTCAGAAGTGTCGGCGTCAACTATTCAGGATTTGTGGACGAGTCCTTTGGCTTGATCTCCCTCTTTGATGATGTTGACAAGTTAGAAAAAGAAGAAAGGCTCCAGACGGCTATTGACTCCATTCGAGAACAATTTGGTTTTACCTCCCTCTTAAAGGCCAATGCACTGGAAGAAGCCTCTAGGAGTCTTGACAGAAGCAAGCTGATTGGTGGGCATTCTGCTGGAGGATTAGACGGACTAAAATGATTGATCGTTCTTATTTACCTTTTCAATCTGCGCGAGACTATCAAGATCCAGGGATGCAGAAGTGGATGGGATTTTACCTTTCAGAACACACCAGTTCGATCAGTGAAGAAAAAAATCGTGTTGATTTTTCGACGAATTTGAATTCAGTTGAGAAGCTACTCTTGCTTTCTCAGCTTTATGTTGGGCAACTGAAGGGATGTTTTGTTGTCAAGGAAAAGAAGCATAAAAACACGATCATCGGTGAGGTGAGCGAATTATCACCTCAAACTCTATCTATTAGAACAAGTGAGGGCTATAGGCTGATAGAGCTTACAGACATACTCGAAATTCGACTGTGGGAGGAGGGAGTGTATGACTAGAAAAGAGCTGTATGAAAACAAACTACAGATGGATTATTTTTCAGATAGTTATATCCGCTTTGAAGAGGATTTCCAAAAATACTCTGCCATGAATGTTCCCTTGACTTTTTTGATCGATGATATCCTACGAACCATGGCAATGAATCAGAAGAACTACTTTGTCTTAAACAAGGAAAATGCCAAGGATGGGCGGGAGCATCGCTTTTATTTTAGGGTAGTGACAGAAAAAGAGTGCCCCAGAAATCGAACCTATGCATATGCTGGAGTCGAGAATACTGACCAACAGCTCTATTTTGGTTGAAAGGATACGTTTTAAAAAGAAATTAGAGTATTTTTTGGAGAGACTCTTGGATGGTTTTGGGGTCTGTTTTGGAAGAGAAGCGCTCAAGGACTTTCCCATCTCGACCAATGAGAAACTTAGCAAAATTCCATTCGATTCGTTTTCCTAGCGGACCAGATTTCTGGTCTTTTAGCCAAACATAAAGAGGATCTGCTTCCTTGCCGTTGACTTTGAGCTTGGCAAAGCGAGGAAAAGTAGTCTGATAGTGTAGGCTACAGAAGCTATTGATTTCTTCTGCGCTGCCGGGTGCTTGTCCCATAAATTGATTGCAAGGGAAATCTAGGATTTCAAAGCCCTTATCTTGATAGCGTTCATAGAGTTCTTGAAGTCCCTGGTACTGGGGCGTTAAACCACATCCAGTAGCAGTATTGACAATCAAGAGAACGTTACCACGATAGCTCTCCAGGGGAGTTGATTGGTTATTTTGGTTTAAAACAGAAAAATCATATATACTGGTCATTTTTCTATATTCTCCTTATGCATTCCTGATTCAGAGTGTTTCACCTCGTGTTCCGATAAAAAGGCATCGGTCATGGTTCCAAATATGGCACCAATTCCTAATCCCAAGACTAGTAAAGGGAGCGTTTTATCGAACTGGGAGAGATTGTCCCAAAAGGTATCGAGGGGAAGATGCTGAACAAAGAGTTTGTGAAAGGCTGATAAGACAAACAAGCCAATTGGAATACTGATGAATACACCCCAACTACGAACTTTGATTTGGCTTTTGCTGTAGCTTTTGTGATGGATTTCGGACTGGTCATCCTTGTCTAAATGTAAGTCGCGAACTGCTAGTCTCGCCCTAGATGAGAGGATGAAGATAAGTCCAAAATAGAGGTAGGGCGTGGCATCTCGAACCAGCTCTATGAAGCGTCCAAATAGGAGATAGAACAAGAAGAGTAGGAGGGAGGAGTAAATGATTTGGATCAAGGAACGAGCACAAGCCTTGTAAATCATCTCTTGACGGCATTCATCAAAAGGCCCTTGTATGTGAAAGAATAGTTTAAGTAAGCGAGTGGTGAGATCTTCTTTTTTCATGGGAGTAATCTCCTAAATGAGCGATTTTTGATTGATTTCTTTAAAGAGTTGATAGAGAGTATAGAAGTAAACCAAACTAAAAATGATACAGATTATTAGAAATACCAGGTATCTCCAATCCATAGGATTTGTTAAAAGTTGTGGAAAGGATACGAGGATAAAACAGAGAGATGCGTTTAGAAGACGTATTTTTTTTGATTGGATTTTCTGGAATCTCTGTCCCTTGTTCAATACAGGAAGGAATAAAAGAAAGATAATCAAGAAAGGATGCTCAATATGTCCAGAAAGTAGGAAAAAGGTAACAAAGATACTGATAAAAACATGACTGATCAGTAGTCTAGCTAGTGATTTTATAAGGAACCTCCTAGTCGTCTTCTTGGTCTTTCTTGGCTTTTCGAATGCGAAGAGAGACGATAATTTGTATGGTCACTCCGAAGAAGAGGGTAGCTAGGATAGTTGATACAAAATGCCCTGTATTTAAAAGAGAACCAAGATAATCCTTGCTATCATCGGTTAGGACATTCAGAAGCGGTATTCCAAAGAACATGCCCATGCCATAGATCAGACCGGCTTTTAGACCCGGAAAATGTAGCTGTTTACTTTCTTTTTGACTCAGCATTTCGGGATCAATAGCTGTGATGCCCGTTTTCTTGGTTTGGGAGACCACATAGAGGGCAGCCATCATCGAAATGCCAAACACCACGAGAGGATAGGCGATAGCGACAATTTGTGGGTATTTATAAGCAAGGACAAAGGGGATGAGGTTGCCAAATATCATCAGATAAAAGAGAACGATAAAGACCTGATTCCCGATACGATCGGCCTCGCGCCGTTTGTGTTCGTCAAGGGGACCAGAAATACCGTATATGCGTTTGATGAGTTTGTCAGTGAGAGTTTCTTTTTTCATTTGTTTGCTCCTTTTTTAAAAATCGTCTTCCCAAAAGAGGCTATTGAGGTCAGTTTGGAGGCTGCGGGCGAGGTTGAGACAGAGTTCCAGGGTTGGATTGTACTTGTCGTTTTCAATCATGTTGATGGTCTGTCTCGAGACACCGATATCTTTGGCGAGCTCGAGCTGGGAA
>URCN01000068.1:0-9108 GCA_900546335.1 uncultured Streptococcus sp. | reverse complement strand
AAATTTATGTTTCCAAAAACACTATATCTTGTGCTTTGTTTTTGAAACTGTAACTTTTTAGCACAAGATTTAGTTTAAAAAGTTTGACAAAGTTTTTTTTTCTGATATACTAAGAAAGTAATCAATTTTGAAAGAGGAGTTACGAAAATGGTAACCGTTTATTCTAAAAACAACTGTGTCCAATGTAAGATGACCAAGCGTTTCTTGGACAGCAACAATGTCGCTTATCGTGAGATCAATCTCGACGAGCAACCAGAGTACATCGATCAAGTTAAAGAGCTCGGTTTCAGCGCTGCTCCTGTTATCCAAACACCAACTGAAATCTTTTCAGGCTTCCAACCAGGAAAACTGAAACAATTAGCATAATCTTAGTACATCATCCAGAAGAAACTGCTTCTAGGGCTAACTTAGAGGCCTTTCTTTTGTAATTAGATAAGGGAAATTTTATGGGATTAAAACATCTTGAGGACGTGACCTACTTCCGTCTCAATAACGAAATCAACCGTCCTGTTAATGGACAAATCATGCTTCATAAAGATAAAGAAGCCTTGGATGCCTTCTTTAAAGAAAATGTAGTTCCAAACACTATGGTTTTTGATTCAATCACTGATAAAATCAACTACCTCATTGAACACAACTACATTGAAACAGCATTTATCAAAAAATACCGCCCAGAATTCTTGGAAGAATTGTCTCAATTTATTAAAGACCAAAACTTCCAATTCAAGTCTTTCATGGCTGCCTATAAGTTTTACAATCAATATGCCTTGAAGACTAACGATGGGGAATACTATCTTGAAAGCATGGAAGACCGCGTCTTCTTTAACGCACTTTATTTCGCAGACGGTAATGAAGCCGTTGCGATTGATATTGCCAATGAAATCATCCACCAACGCTACCAACCTGCTACTCCTTCCTTCTTGAATGCTGGACGTGCTCGTCGTGGAGAATTGGTATCTTGCTTCTTGATCCAAGTGACGGATGATATGAACTCTATCGGACGTTCTATCAACTCTGCCCTTCAACTTTCTCGTATCGGGGGTGGTGTGGGAATTACCCTCAGCAACCTTCGTGAAGCGGGTGCACCTATCAAAGGTTATGAAGGAGCCGCTTCTGGTGTCGTTCCAGTTATGAAACTCTTCGAAGACAGTTTCTCTTACTCTAACCAATTGGGGCAACGTCAAGGGGCTGGTGTAGTATATCTCAACGTCTTTCACCCAGATATCATCGCCTTCCTTTCCACTAAGAAAGAAAATGCCGATGAAAAAGTTCGTGTGAAGACCCTCTCACTTGGAGTTGTGGTCCCAGATAAATTCTACGAATTGGCTCGTAAAAATGAAGAAATGTACCTCTTCAGCCCTTACTCTGTAGAGCTTGAGTACGGTGTGCCATTCAACTATATCGACATCACTGAAAAATATGATGAATTAGTAGCAAATCCAAAAATCCGCAAGACAAAAATCAAGGCGCGTGATTTGGAAACGGAAATCTCTAAATTGCAACAAGAATCTGGCTATCCATATATAGTCAACATCGATACGGCTAACCGTGCGAATCCTGTTGATGGAAAGATTATCATGAGTAACTTGTGTTCTGAAATTCTTCAAGTTCAAGAACCAAGCTTGATCAACGATGCTCAAGAATTCCTTCAAATGGGAACAGACGTCTCATGTAACCTCGGATCAACAAACGTGGTCAACATGATGACTTCACCTGACTTTGGTCGTTCTATCCGCGCTATGGTTCGTGCTTTGACTTTCGTTACAGATAGTTCACACATCGTAGCTGTCCCTACTATCGACCACGGAAACAGTTTGGCTCACACCTTTGGTCTTGGTGCCATGGGGCTTCATAGCTACCTTGCCCAACAACTCATCGAATACGGATCTCCTGAATCAGTTGAATTTACAAGCATCTACTTTATGCTTATGAACTACTGGACCTTGGTAGAATCTAATAACATCGCCCGCGAACGTGGTATCACCTTCCACAACTTTGAAAAATCAGATTATGCTAACGGAAGCTACTTCGACAAGTATGTAACAGGTGAATTTGTTCCAAAATCAGACCGTGTTAAAGAACTCTTCAAAGATGTCTTTATTCCAAGTGCTGCTGATTGGGCTGAACTTCGCGAAAAGGTTCAAGCAGATGGTCTTTATCACCAAAACCGTCTAGCTGTTGCTCCAAATGGTTCTATCAGCTACATCAACGACGTTTCTGCTTCTATCCACCCGATTACACAACGTATCGAAGAACGCCAAGAGAAGAAAATCGGTAAGATCTACTACCCAGCTGCAGGTTTGTCAACAGATACTATCCCTTACTACACTTCTGCTTACGATATGGATATGCGTAAGGTGATTGATGTTTACGCTGCTGCAACAGAGCACGTGGACCAAGGACTTTCACTCACCCTCTTCATGCGTAGCGACATTCCAAAAGGTCTTTACGAATGGAAGAAAGAAAATAAACAAACCACACGTGACTTGTCTATCCTTCGTAACTATGCCTTTAACAAGGGTATCAAGTCTATCTACTACGTCCGTACCTTTACAGATGACGGTGGGGAAGTTGGTGCTAACCAATGTGAAAGTTGTGTGATTTAATTTTTATCTGAGGCAACCACATTTTCTCAGACTACTGATTAAGTTACCCACCAGAAAAAAACTTGGACAAGTATCTAAAATACTAGGAAAAATGAAAAGTCGGTCTTCCGACTTTTTGTGCGATACTCTTCTCAGACTATGATAAAATAGAGAAGATTCCTTTATCGCATTATTACATACAGAAAGAGATTTCAAATGGAAACTTACTACAAAGCCATTAACTGGAATGCCATCGAAGATGTCATCGACAAATCAACTTGGGAAAAGCTGACGGAGCAATTCTGGCTCGACACTCGTATCCCCTTGTCAAATGACCTAGACGACTGGAGAAAACTATCAAACAAAGAAAAAGACTTGGTTGGAAAAGTCTTTGGTGGTTTGACCCTTTTGGATACCATGCAATCTGAAACAGGGGTTCAAGCACTTCGCGCAGACATCCGTACACCACATGAGGAAGCTGTTTTCAACAACATCCAGTTTATGGAATCTGTCCACGCAAAATCTTATTCTTCTATCTTTTCAACCTTGAATACCAAGGCTGAAATCGAAGAAATCTTTGAATGGACCAACACTAACCCCTACCTACAAAGAAAAGCAGAAATTATCAATGAAATCTACCTCAATGGTAGCCCCCTTGAAAAGAAAGTTGCCAGCGTTTTCCTTGAAACCTTCCTTTTCTACTCTGGTTTCTTCACACCCCTCTACTATCTCGGTAACAACAAACTGGCCAACGTTGCGGAAATCATCAAACTGATCATTCGTGATGAGTCTGTTCACGGAACCTACATTGGTTACAAATTCCAACTTGGTTTCAACGAATTACCTGAAGAAGAGCAAGAAAAGCTCAAAGAATGGATGTACGACCTGCTCTACACTCTCTACGAGAACGAAGAGGGGTATACAGAAAGCCTCTATGACGGTGTTGGCTGGACTGAGGAAGTTAAAACCTTCCTTCGTTACAATGCCAATAAGGCGCTTATGAACCTAGGACAAGATCCACTCTTCCCTGATTCAGCTGATGATGTCAATCCAATCGTTATGAACGGAATCTCAACAGGAACTTCTAACCACGACTTCTTCTCTCAAGTCGGAAATGGTTACCTCCTTGGTGAAGTTGAAGCCATGCAAGACGAGGATTAAAACTACGGTTTAGACTAATTTGACCAATCATTCAAAATATCATGGTTTGTTTAAAACAACCATGATATTTTTGTTTTTGTTTTATTTTGTTTTTTTCTATTTGATTGATTGAGCGTTTTATGGTAAGATAATAATAGTAGAAATCGAGGTGATAAGGATGCTAAAGCAAGAAAAACTAGATAGTATTCTAGAAGCAGTAAACACAAAAGGCACTATTACTGTAAAAGAGATTATGGAGAGTCTTGATGTGTCAGATATGACAGCTCGTCGCTACTTACAAGAATTGGCAGATAAGGATTTGCTGGTTCGTGTGCATGGTGGCGCTGAAAAACTTCGTACAGGTTCTCTCTTAAACAACGAACGCTCAAACGTCGAAAAACAAGGCTTACAGATTGCTGAAAAACAAGAAATCAGTCGTTTTGCTGGTCATTTGATTGACGAAGGTGAAACTATTTTTATCGGGCCAGGAACAACCTTAGAATGTTTTGCTCGTGAACTCCCTATCGATAACATTCGTGTTGTAACAAACAGTCTTCCCGTTTTTCTCATCCTAAACGAACGAAAACTAACAGATTTGATCTTGATTGGTGGAAACTATCGCTCCATCACAGGTGCTTTTGTAGGGACACTTACCCTGCAGGATTTGACCAATCTTCAGTTTTCTAAAGCTTTTGTAAGTTGTAATGGTATTAAGGATAAGGCAATTGCTACTTTCAGTGAGGAAGAGGGCGAAGTACAACGAATCGCCTTGAACAATGCCAATAAAAAATACTTACTGGCAGACCACAGTAAGTTTAATAAGTTTGATTTTTACACGTTCTACAATATCTCAGAGATTGATACCATCGTTTCAGATTCCAAACTGAGTCAGGAGATATTTGAAGAGCTGTCGGAACAAACAACCATTCTTTTATCAAAACCATAAAAATTCCCCTGCCTTTTGGCGGGGAATTTTTGTTGAATTTTATTCAATAAGTTGGGTCTCAGCTAGTTTCTTGTACCAGTGAGCTGATTTCTTAAGATAACGCTCCTGGGTTTCAAAATCAACATAGAAGAGGCCGTAACGCTTTTCGTAGCCGTTTGACCAAGAGAAGACATCCATCAATGACCAGATGAAGTATCCTTTGACGTTTGCACCATCATCAATAGCATCAGATAATACTTCCAAGTGTTGTTTCACATAATCAATACGACCATCATCGTAAACAGTGTTATCCACAAACTCATCTTTATAGCCGAGGCCATTTTCAGTGATGTAAATCTTCTTGTAGTTAGGATAATCTTTCTTCACGCGCATAATTTGGTCATACAAACCTTGAGGGTAGATAATCCAATCCCAATCCGTACGTGGTACATAATCAGGAGCTACACGACGACCAACGCCTTTGATTTGGTATTTAGAGCTTCCTTTCTCACCCTTCCCATTGTGGATGATTTCAGTTTCTCCATCAAAGGCTTCCATCCAGTCACTCATATAGTAATTGATTCCAAGGAAATCATTCAAGTCTTTTGCAGCTTCTAATACTTCGAAATCTTCTTCACGAAGATCTAAGCTACCACCATTGGCAGCCAAGATAGCCTCTACCCCTGCCAGGGTCTTTTCAGAGTAGTGACCCAGATAAGTTGCATCCAAGATAAATTTATTATGGATAATGTCCTCCAACTCTGCCGCAATAACATCTGCAGGATTTTCAGGATCAAGTGGGTACTTGGTTGGGAGAGCGTGCACGACACCAATTTCCCCTTTATAGCCTTTCTCTTTGTACAATTTTACCGCGCGTGCATGAGACACCATCATATTGTGGTGCGATTGGAAAACTTTGGCAAGATCGTACTGGATACCTGGAGGGAATTTCCCAACCAAATACTGACCATCTCCTATCGGCCCAATTTCATTAAAGGTTGTCCAAAAGTTAACTTCAGGAAATTCTTCAAAACAGAAAGCCGCGTAGTCTACAAAGTGTTCAATGTTTTCACGGTTTAAGAAGTCTCCATTTGAATGTAGAGCTTCTGGCGTATCAAAGTGATGAAGAGTTACAAAGGGCTCAACATGACGTTTGTGGCACTCTGCAAATAGATTATGATAGAACTCAACCCCCTTGTCATTAACTTTCCCATAACCAGTTGGAAAGATACGTGACCAAGCGATTGAGATACGGATACCATTGACACCATACTCTTCTGCAAGTTTGAGGTCTACTGGGTATTTGTGATAGAAATCACTGGCTGGTTCAGCAGTGTACCAGTAGTTATCTTCAAGATATTTATCCCACGCTACTGGTCCTTTACCATCAGTATGTGTAGCACCTTCTGCTTGATAGGCAGCTGTTGCGCCACCGAAAATAAAGTCTTTTGGAAGTGTTTTTGTCATTTGATTCACCTTTCAAGAAATAGAAATGAGATGGGGATATAGTTGGGAGGAATTACTCCATCTCACTTCTTCGCTCTTTACCTTTTATTCTTCGAACTGCTCTTGAACAAAGGCAAGAGCGCCTTTTCCATCGCGAGTCAGTTTAATGTATTGGCCACCTTCTGTCTTGGCAAGTTTGATACCAAGTTTGTCAGTTTCGGCCTTCATGTCTTCAAAGTTTGAAGCAACTTGAGGAGCAAGGATAACCAGATCAAACTCAGGCAACATTTCACGGTGAGCACCATAGCCACCAGCTGCTGCTTTAACAGGAACCTTGTACTCCGCAGCTGCTTTGTTTAGAGCATTTGCAAGGAGACCACTTGTACCTCCGCCTGCACAGAGAACGAGAACATTGGTTTCTTCAGTAATTGTGTTTTGCGCTGCTTCTACACCAGCTTTTTCAAGAATCGCATCTGCTTTAGCAGTATTGAAGTTTGCAGCTACTTTTTCTTTTAATTCATCATTGGCTTTACCAGAACGTTCTTCTTCAAGGATTTGTTCATCATAAACCTTGAGGAATGGATAGTAAATAGCTACGTCAACAAGAATTAACAAAGCAGCAAGTACAAATGACAAGAATTGGAAGTTTGTACCGAGAACAATACCGAGCGGACCTGGTGTTGTCCAAGGAAGGTTGGCAGTAAATGAGTTCATGCCAAGCGTTTCAATAAAGAATTTAAAGATCCAAACGTTGGCAATTGGCGCAAAGATAAATGGAATAAAGAAGATTGGATTCAATACAAGTGGTGCACCAAACAAGATTGGTTCATTTACACCAAAGAAAGTTGGAACTACTGAAGCACGTCCGATTGCACGGTTTCGTTTTGATTTGGTCAACCACATGAACATGAATGGAACAACCAGTGTCGCACCAGTACCACCCATGGTAACGATAAACATTTGTGTACCAGAAGTAAGAATCTTGTCAGCGTGCATACCTTGTTGGAGAAGGTTCAAGTTGACTTCGGCATTTGCATAGGTAATAGCTGCGATTGCTGGTTCAACGATAGATGGTCCATGGATACCCACAAACCAGAAGAAGGCAAAGGCCCCAAAGATAATGGTAATACCCAGATAGCCATCCGCGGCTGAGAATAATGGTGCAAAGAATTTACCGATTGATTCTGCTACACTGGCTCCAACAAAATGACGAGCTAGTAAATCAAGAGCATAAAGAGAAACGACTGATAGAGTGAATGGAATCACATCTTTAAAGACTTGTGAGATATTTGGTGGAACTTCGTCAGGCATGTGAATAGTGACGTTGTTCTTAACACAAACCTTATAGATGGCTACAGTAACAAAGGCAGCAAAAAAGGCTGAAAGCAAACCTTTTGTCCCAAGGAAACCTGTCGCAAAGCCACCTTCAATCGGATCAGCTGCCAACATCAACAAACCAACAATCGCAGCCAAAAGTGTCGACATATAGTTGATTTGGTTGGTTTTCTCCATGCTACGGTTTACTGAGTCGGTCAATGACTTAGCTGTTGTACCAGCTACCAAGAGAGCTAGAATCCCCATTGAATAGCTATAAGGTTTCATGAGGAGATTAACAACATCATCAGACCATTTAAACCCCCATGAGTTAGGAACAAAGGCAATCAAGATAAAGATACTTGAGAAGAGAATAACTGGCATACCAGCAATGAAACCATCACGAATAGCGCGAAGGTAGATATTACGAGACAGTTTTTCAAAGAAAGGCTTTCCTTTCTCGATAAATGAAATTAGTTTGTTCATTACTTAACTCCTCTCTTATAGAGTTCGATTAAATGGTGCATCAAGTCTTTGAGCAAGATAGTTGTCATCAAGTGATCCTGACCATGCATCATGGTCACACTATAAGCCAAATCCTCACCAGCTGCTTCCTTGGTCAATAGACTTGTTTGCGCGTGATGAGCCTCGGCGATACAGCCACCAGCTTCCTCAACTAAGCTATCTGCTTTCGCAAAATCGCCAACTTCAGCAGCCTTCAAGGCTTCCAATAGTTTCGAACGAGCATCGCCAGCATAGGCTACGATTTCAAAACCTAACAATGTTACTTCTTCTCTATTCATGATAGAATTCTCCTTATGTATTTTTAATTAAATTTTTATGACAATAAACGTTGGATATGTAGAACTAGATAAACTCGTTCACTTTTATACAAATCAAGACCCGTATGTTGCGTAATCACATCATAGATCTTGGAACCAATCTCGAACGCTTTTGGATAGGATTGTTTAATATGATCTTCCATATCCAGAAGTGATTGGTTATCATCTCTAGATTTGTCTAAATAATCCAAGAAATAATTCAAATGAATCATAAAACGGTCATAGAAATGATTATTCTCTTTGGTTCGTTGAATAGCGTAACTCTTCAGCACTTCTTCAACATTCCTGAGAATTTCTTTCCTCTTATCAATCGACTCCACAAGTTCCACTTCATTTTCACCTTCGGCATTAATGAAATGATAAGCGATCCGAATAATTTCATCCTCAGGGAAATGATCTGTCAACTTCTGACGATAGATTTCAAAGGCTTCCTTTGCGATTTGAAAAGCGACAGGATACTTGGCAGAAATATCTGGCAGATTGCTATCCTTGTACCTTCCTTGTGCTAGAGCTTGGTAAGAACAGTAAATATGATCTGTCAAGGTCACATAGAGATACTCTTGAATCGGGTAATGATATTTCTTAGAAAGCTTATCAATGATTTCATAAGTCACTGTGATAAAATCAAGCGGAACATCTTTGAGGAGAGCCATAAAGTTTTCTCTTGACTCTTCGGTCTTCATCCGAAAGATTTTCTCAACCTGATTTTCAGCAATCAAATCCCCCTTCTTCTTTCCGAATGCAATCCCCTTACCAATTACAATCACCTCTTCTCCTTTGTCATTTCTGACAAGTGAAACATTGTGATTCATTGGATTTAGAATTCGATACATGTCAACCTCCTTTTATATCTTAA
>URCN01000067.1:0-9158 GCA_900546335.1 uncultured Streptococcus sp. | reverse complement strand
CTCAAAGCACTGCTTTGAGGTTGTAGATAAGACTGACGAAGTCAGTTACATATATAATCCAAGGCGACGTTGACGTGGTTTGAATTTGATTTTCGAAGAGTATTAATCCAGATGTTCTTTCTTTTCCAGATGGAGAGCAATCATGCGCCATTCTGGATCCTCTTGCCAACCTTCTATCGAACTAATGTAGCTGGCAACCTTTCTGGCTTCTTCTAAAATCGGAAAATCTTCGATAATATCAGCCACTTGAAACTCTGGAAGTCCTGACTGTCTGGTTCCAAAAATCTCACCAGAACCACGCATTTTCAAATCTTCCTCCGCAAGGACAAATCCATTGGTCGTCTCTGTCATGATACGCATGCGATCTTTCCCGGAATCCGTCTTGGGATTAGCTACGAGAACAGCATAAGACTGCTTGTCCCCCCGACCGACACGGCCTCTGAGCTGGTGAAGCTGGCTGAGACCGAACCGATCGGCATCCATGATAATCATGACGGTCGCATTGGGAACATTGACCCCAACCTCGATAACCGTTGTAGATACTAGAATATCTGTTTTTCTCTCTTTGAAATCCTGCATGATCTGGTCTTTTTCGTCACTCTTCATCTTACCATGTAGCAGAGCAACCTCAGCCTTGCCAGCAAAATGAGCTGTCAACTCCTCTGATAAGGCAATGGCATTTTTCAAATCCAGAGCTTCAGATTCTTCAATCAAGGGAGAGATGACATAGGCTTGCGAACCTTTTTGAATTTCTCCCTCTAACCAAGTCAAAACCTGAGGCAGCTGCTCATGTTTAATCCAGCGCGTCACAATCGGCTTCCGTCCTGCTGGCATCTGGTCGATAATGGAAACATCCATATCCCCAAAGGCTGTGATAGCCAGTGTTCGCGGAATGGGCGTCGCTGTCATCATGAGAACGTCAGGATTGTCCCCTTTTTCCCGTAAAATACGCCTTTGCCCCACACCAAAACGGTGCTGCTCATCAATGATAATCAAGCCAAGACGAGCATAATCCACCCCATCTTGTATCAGAGCGTGGGTTCCGATAATAAAGTCGGCCTCACCCTTTGCTATGGTCTCCAAGACTTCTCTTTTTTCTGCAGCTTTTAAGGATCCTGTCAAGAGAGCGAGTTTCAAGTCTGGAAAAAGGTTCTGTAAACTCTCAAAGTGTTGCTCTGCTAGGATTTCTGTCGGTACCATGAGAGCTGCCTGATAGCCAGCCGTCACTGCAGCAAACATGGCTAAGCCAGCAACCACTGTTTTTCCGCTCCCTACATCTCCTTGCAGGAGACGATTCATGTGGTGGTCCGACTTCATGTCTGTCAAAATTTCCTGCAAACTCTTTTCCTGAGCTGAGGTCAGAGCAAAAGGAAGATTTTCCTTAACAGCTGTCACCTTTTCCTTGGACCAATTCAGAACCAGACCGCTTCCCTGAACTCTATTTTCAGATTTGAGCGTCTGCAACTGCATTTGAAAATAAAAGAGTTCCTCAAACTTGATACGGCGAAGGGCCTGCTTGTATTCTGCCAAATCCTTTGGAAAATGCATAGCACGAACTGCCTGACAACGGGACATGAGTTTGTATTTATCAAGTAAAGACTGGGGAAGATTTTCCTCTATCAAGAGGTCCAACCCCTGATCAAAGGCTGTCTTAATGACCTTAACCAGCCCTGCCTGACTGATTCCTTGAGCCAGACGATAGACAGGTTGGAGGTCATCTTCCACCTGAGCCAGAACCTTCATCCCAGTCAGACTAGCCTTGGCGCGGTCCCATTTTCCAAAGACAGCAAGTGTTGCTCCCAACTCTATCTTATCAGCCAGATAGGGCTGGTTAAAGAAGTTCACGGCAAAAACGACTTCTCCCTGCTTGAGGCTAAAACGCAGGCGATTACGCTTGAAACCATAATACTGGACACTAGCAGGAGTCACGACTTGACCAGACAGAACAGCCTTTTCGCCATCTTCCAACTCTAGCACCTGCTTGGTCTTGAAATCTTCATAACGGAAAGGAAAGTAGAGCAAGAGGTCTTGCAAGTTTTCAATTCCTAGTTTGGCGTATTTCTCTGCTGACTTTGGCCCCACACCAGGCAAGACATGCAAGGGTTGGTGTAGATTCATGCTCCACTCCTTTCATTTTAATAATATTCTCTCGGAATGCGGTCGCTGAGGAGGCAAACCACCTCATAGTTAATAGTTCCACGATAGGTCGCTACCTGAGTAGCTGTGATTTCCTTGCCACCGTTTGTGCCGATCAGGGTTACTTTTGTTCCTAGCGGATAAATCTTAGGCAGACGAATGGTGATTTGGTCCATAGATACTCGTCCGACGATTGGGCAAGCTTGACCATCTACCAAGACAGAGAAATTCTGCATGTCTCGTGTCCAACCATCCGCATAACCGATTGGCACCGTCGCAATGACTTGCTCACTATCCGCTTGATAGGTGGCTCCATAGCCCATGCAAGCTCCAGCTGGAACTGTCTTGACATGAACCAGGGCAGACTCCAAACTCAAGGCTGGTGTCAAATCATAGGGTAAGTCCAAGACCTCTCCACTTGGATTGAGACCATACATGGCATCTCCCATACGGACTGCATTGCAAATAGTCTCTGCATGCCAGAGGGTCGTTGCCGAGTTACTGGCATGAACCAGTTCTGGAACTTTCTTCATACTTGCCAAAATAGCTTTAAAGCATTCTAACTGAGCATTAAAATACTCATCTGATTCTTCATCTGCAGTAGCAAAGTGGGTAAAAATTCCCTCAATGCGAGCACCGTGTTGTTGGAGCAAGGCTTGAGCCTGCTCTGCCTCACTGGAATCTCGGAAACCAATCCGTCCCATCC
This sequence comes from uncultured Streptococcus sp., assembly GCA_900546335.1. Lineage (GTDB taxonomy): Bacteria > Bacillota > Bacilli > Lactobacillales > Streptococcaceae > Streptococcus. The sequence continues at coordinate 6,316 of URCN01000067.1, read as the reverse complement.
CTGAGTCAATCTTGAGGTGAACCGTTAAGCCAGATAAATCTGTCTCCCTAGCTAACAGCGCTTGAATCCACTCCAGTCCAGCCACTGTCAATGTGATGTCGTATTCTTTAGCAAGAGAAACAGCTTCTAGCTCAGAAACTCCTAAAATGAGGATTTTCTTGCTAAGTCCAGCCAGACGAAGTTCAATAGCTTCATCAATATTGGAAACACAAAATCCATCAACATCATCTTGAATAGCTGTGGCAACAGCTACTGCCCCATGACCATAGGCATTGGCCTTGACCACTGCCCACTTGAGCGTTCTTTCAGGGATATGAGCCTCCATTTGCTGAATATTTTGTCGAATAGCTCCCAGATATATCAGAGCCTTGGTTGGTCTATGTGGACTAGCTTTCATGATTTTCCTCCAAAATAACACTGGCTGTCACAAACTGATCTGTATGGCTGATAGATAGCCAAATTTTTCCTGAAAATGGTGCCTGACTAAAATATGGAGCCCCGCGTTCATTATTCAAAACTTCCAAATCCTGAAAGGTCAGTTTGCCAATTCCTGTCCCCATAGCCTTGGAAAAGGCCTCCTTAGCCGACCAGCGACCAGCCAAGTATTCGATCTGTCTGCGCCCTTTGAGACTGGCAAAACGATCCATTTCTTTAGGGGTCAGCACGCGCTTAGCAAAGCCCTCACGTCGTGTAACTGCGTTTTCTATCGAAGCCAATTCTTCGATGTCAATTCCGTGTCCAACTATCATACTCATAAAAGGAGCTGAGAATCCCCCAACTCCATCCTTTTCACTTATTTTGTTAAGGTAGTATAAATTTCTTCTACCAAAGCTACTGTATTTTCCCAACCTAGACAAGGGTCAGTTATGGAGCAACCAAAGACCTCTGGTTGGTTTTGACGGCCATCTGCTAGGTAAGATTCGATCATAAAGCCTCGAACCGTCTTTTTAATCTTTTCATTCCAGTCACGATTCAGCAAGGCTTGACGAACAATGCGAATTTGTTCCATATATTGCTTGCCAGAATTGTCATGATTGGTGTCGATGATAATAAAGGGATTTTCAAGTCCCATAGTCTCATAGCGATTGATGGCATTTAAGAGGGTTTCATAGTAGAAGTTGGGTTCATTTTTACCATATTCGTTCATGGCACCACGAAGGATAACGTGGGTCAAAGGATTTCCTGAAGTTTCCACTTCTTGGCCATGGTAAAGGAAGGTTTGCTTGTTTTGAGCCGCATAGATGGCATTAAACATGACCCCAAGGTTCCCAGATGTTGGATTTTTCATCCCAACCGGAGCATCAATCCCAGAGGCTACAAAGCGGTGTTCTTGGTCTTCCACTGAACGAGCCCCTACAGCATGGTAGCTGACCAGATCATCAACCAAAACGAGATTTGACGGATAAAGCATCTCATCAGCTGTCGTCAATCCAGTTTCGGTAATCACTCGGTAGTGTAGCTGACGAACAGCCTGCAAACCATTGATGAGACTAGGCGCTTCGCTGGTATTTGGTTGATGAATCATGCCCTTATAGCCATCTCCATTAGTACGAGGTTTAGCCGTATAGACACGCATCACGATAAAGATTTTATCCGCAACTTTTTTCTGCAAGTCGGCTAAGCGACGAGCATATTCGAGTACTGCTTCTTCATTGTCAGAAGAACAAGGCCCCATCACCAAAAGGATGCGGTCGTCCTCACCCGAGATGATGGCTGCTAACTCTCTATCGCGGGCTTCTTTCTTTCGCAAGGCTTCAGGTGACAACTGGGTCGCAGCCTTGATTGCTTCAATATCAATTTCTTGACCTTTTTCGATAAATGCCATCTTACTCTCCTAGCGTTTGGTAAATTTCGCGAACAAGTGCTTCTGTGTTGTCCCATCCTAGACAAGGGTCCGTGATAGACTTACCAAAAACTTCTGGCTCATTTTGACGTCCATCTTCTAGATAGGACTCAATCATAAAACCACGAACATATTTCTTGATTTTCTCATTCCAGTCACGGTTAATCAAGGTCTGACGAACGATACGGATTTGCTCCATGTACTGCTTGCCTGAATTGTCATGATTGGTATCGATGATGATAAAGGGATTTTCCAAGCCCATCTTTTCATACTGGGCAATGGTATCTATCAAATTGTCATAGTAGTAGTTGGGAATATTCTTACCATATTCATTCAAGGCACCACGAAGAATGGCATGGGACAATGGATTCCCAGTCGTTTCCACCTCTTTACCAAGGAAGAGGAAACTCTGCTTATTTTGCGCTGCGTAAATCCCGTTAAACATAACATTGAGATTTCCAGATGTTGGATTTTTAAATCCTGTTGAAAAATCTGCTCCGCTCGCTACAAAACGGTGCTGTTGATCCTCTACAGAACGAGCTCCAACAGCCATATAAGAAATCAAATCATCCACCAGCGGAAGATTTTCAGGATAAAGCATCTCATCAGCTGTTGTCATTCCCGTCTCGGTAATCACACGGTAGTGGAGCTGACGAACGGCCTTGATCCCATTGATCAAGCTAGGAGCTTCTGTCGCATTTGGTTGATGAATCAAGCCCTTATAGCCATCCCCATTGGTACGAGGTTTAGCCGTATAGACACGCATGACCATAAAAATACGGTCTTTGACCTCTTCTTGCAAAGCAGATAGACGCTTGGCATACTCGAGAACCGCCTCTTCGTTATCAGATGAACATGGTCCAATCACCAAGAGAATACGCTGGTCTTCCCCACGGATGATGGCTTCCAATTCCTGATCACGTTGATTTTTTATCGCAAGAGCCGCTCCCTCTAATTTAGACAAGGCGCGAACTTCTTCAATGTTAATTTTAGGACTTTTAGCTTTAAATACCATGATTCATCTCCTTATAAAGCAAACGGACACCAAGCAAAAAATGATTTTTACCAGGTATCCGCCTGTATCTTATCTCATATTATTGTCTCTTACCATGACAGTTCTTGAATTTCTTACCTGATCCACATGGACATTGGTCGTTTCGTCCGATTTGGCTCAAGTCCAAATCTTCTGGAAGGCTTGCCTGCTGCGCTGCGATATTACGAGTCGCAGTTGTACTGATATTGTGTTCAGTTTGCGGACGTTCTTGTTCATGGATTTGTGCTTTCATCATCAAGCGGGTCACATCGAATTCAATCGATCCAATCATGTCGTTAAACATGCGGAAACCTTCTGCTTGATATTCTACAACAGGGTTGTTTTGAGCATATCCACGAAGACCAACAGCATTTCGCAACTGGTCAAGAGCATCGATATGGTCTGTCCACTTGTTGTCTACAACACGTAGAATCAAGACTTTTTGGAATTCTTTCACTGCATCTTCGTCACGAAGCTTAGCAACTTGGCTGTCATAGACTTTCAAGGTACGTTGGAAAAGTTCATCTTTGATAGCTTGGTCTGACAGACCTGTAAGCTCTGAACGGCTAATTGAATCTTCTGGAAGCAAGTTATACTTAGCAAAGTTCAAGATTGCTTCCAATTTTTCATCTTCCTTAGAACGAGCATGTGCATCCACGATACGTCCAATGGTACGACGAATCATAGCATGGATTTCTGGTGCCAAGTCACGATCTGCAGTAATGACATCATAACGTTGTGCATAGATGATCTCACGTTGTTCACGCATAACATCGTCGTATTGAAGGACTTGTTTACGAGTGTCGTAGTTGTTTCCTTCGACACGTTTTTGAGCTGCTTCAACCTGACGCGTCAACATACGTGATTCGATGGCTTCGTCAGACATGTTGAGACGTTCAAAGACACCTTTCAAACGTTCTGAACCAAAACGTTTCATCAAATCATCTTCAAGAGACAAGTAGAATTGTGATTCACCTGGGTCTCCTTGACGTCCTGAACGTCCACGAAGCTGATTATCAATACGGCGACTTTCGTGACGCTCTGTACCAATGACGCAAAGACCGCCAAGTTCACGAACTCCTTCACCAAGCTTGATGTCGGTACCACGACCGGCCATGTTGGTTGCGATGGTAACGGCACCACGTTGACCAGCGTTCATGATGATTTGCGCTTCTCTGTAGTGGTTCTTCGCATTCAAGACTTCGTGAGGAACACCTGCTGCTACCAATTTCTTAGAAAGGAAGTCACTCGTTTCAACGGCAACTGTACCTACCAAGACCGGCTGACCTTTTTGGTAACGAGCTTTTACATCTTCAACTACAGCCTTAAATTTCGCATCGATACTTGCATAGAGAAGGTCTGAGTGGTCAATACGTTGGATTGGACGGTTAGTAGGGATTGGGATAACACGAATGTTATAGATTTCACGGAACTCTTCTTCTTCTGTTTTACCAGTACCTGTCATACCTGCCAATTTCTTATACATACGGAAGAGGTTTTGGTAGGTGATAGAAGCTGAAGTCTTGGTCTCGTCTTGGATTGGCACACCTTCTTTTGCTTCAATGGCTTGGTGCAAGCCATCAGAGTAACGGCGACCTTCCATGGTACGACCTGTAAATTGGTCGACGATTAGGATTTCCTGCTCTTCGCTAACCACATAGTCGATATCAAGGATCATGATATAGTTGGCACGAAGGGCATTGTCAACAAAGTGAGTGAGAGCTACGTTTTCGATATCGTAGAGATTTTCTAGTTTGAAGTAGCTTTCAGCCTTGTCAATACCAGAGTCTGACAAACCGATTGTCTTAGACTGCACGTCAATGATATAGTCGTCCTTGTCCAAGGATTTCACGAAGTGATCCGCCATATGGTAGAGTTGGCTTGTTTCAACTGCGTTGGCACCTGAAACGATCAATGGTGTACGAGCTTCGTCGATCAAAATCGAGTCAACCTCATCGACCAAGGCATAATTGAGTGGACGTTGCACCATGTTTTCTGCACGAACGACCATGTTATCACGAAGGTAGTCGAAACCAATCTCTGAGTTGGTTGAGTAGGTAATATCGCAAAGGTAAGCCTCTTTTTTCTCCATTGGAGACTTAGCTGCCAAGTTGATCCCTACTGACAAACCGAGCCATGAGTACAACTCACCCATTTCAGTCGCGTCACGTTCTGTTAGGTATTCATTGACTGTAACTACGTGAACCCCTTTACCTGCAAGGGCATTGAGGTACACTGGCATGGTCGCTGTCAAGGTCTTCCCTTCACCAGTACGCATCTCTGGAACGTCACCATGGTGAAGAACAATCCCACCCATGACCTGAACCTTATAAGGGAAAAGCCCAAGGACACGTTTTGCTGCTTCACGTACTACCGCAAAAGCTTCATATAGTAGTGAATCAAGTGATTCACCCTTGTTGTAACGTTCTTTAAATTCGTCAGTTTTTGCTTTTAGCTCTTCGTCTGACATCGCAGCCATTTGGCTCTCATAATTAAGAACCTTATCGGCCATCTTTTCCAGACGGCGAAGTTCTCCTTTATCATTTTCAATAATCGTTTTTAAAATATTAGCCATGATTTTCCTTACTTTTAATTCTGAATATTTTAGAATGTTCTTTTTATTTTAGCATATTTACCATTATTTTTCAAGAAAGAATCCTTAATTTACAACGGAAAAGGCCAGCCAAAATTCAGCTTTTTTTGCATCAATCTTCTGCGGCTTTTTTTGTTCGAGATGCATGCTTGATGATCCAAGCACAACTTGGACTTAGCTCCTCCTTTTGCCAAGTTTGAAGTATCTTTTCAAACTTATCAGGATCTTCCTTATACAAATCATTTAGATTATTGGCTACACTTTTTTGAATAGACTTATCTCTATCATCCTTTAGATTGGTCAAAATAGTGGTGAAATCCTCAAAATAATCCAATACCACGGTTTGTCTCTTAGCCCAAGGCAGACGGATACGCATACATTCGCTGGCAAGTCTACGAACACGCAAATTTTCATCCCGACTCCATTCTAACAGCAAAGTCATTGTAGCCTTAGGATAGCGAGCCAGCAAAGGTCTCATAGAAAATTCTCCAGTAAATCGCTTGGTTAGTTCCTTACTAAAGGCCGCGCTCAATTCAAATTCCTTGTCCCCAAATAGCTCTACATATTTTCCGATTGGCCAAAGCCAATATCCTTCTGAGAACATACCTAAACCACCCTCTAGCTCAGGACCCAAAATTTTCTCAAAAACCTTGAGAGAGTCCTCATAAGATAGGGGAAGGCAATCTTTGATACTTTTAGCCAAGAGTTCTTGACGCTGACTAAACTCCAACTCTTCCAAGTCTTTTTCTACCAACAACCTAAACTTTCGCTCATCAAAGGCAACGGACGCTTCTTTCAACCGTCGACTCAAATCACTAGCATAAGCCAAGTCATAATAATCTTTTAC
>URCN01000066.1:0-9198 GCA_900546335.1 uncultured Streptococcus sp. | reverse complement strand
GGTTTTGAGAAAGTATTTGCAGGGTGCTCTGATTGAGTCGATCGAGCAAATCGAAAATGACCGTATTGTGGAAATTACAGTTTCCAATAAAAATGAGATTGGGGACCATATTCAGGCTACCTTGATTATCGAGATCATGAGCAAACACAGCAATATTCTCCTTGTCGATAAAAGTAGCCATAAAATCCTCGAAGTCATCAAACACGTCGGCTTTTCACAAAATAGCTACCGCACCTTACTTCCAGGTTCGACCTATATCGCTCCGCCAAGCAACGAATCTCTCAATCCTTTTACTGTCAAGGATGAAAAACTCTTTGAAATACTACAAACCCAAGAACTAACAGCAAAAAATCTTCAAAACCTCTTTCAAGGTCTAGGACGCGATACAGCAAATGAATTGGAAAACATTCTTGTCAGTGATAAACTGTCTACTTTCCGAAACTTCTTCGGGCAAGAAACCAAGCCTTTCCTAACGGAGACTTCCTTCAGTCCAATTCCCTTCGAAAATAGTGTAGGAGAGCCTTTTTCCAGTCTTTCTGACTTGCTGGACACCTACTATAAGGACAAGGCTGAACGGGACCGTGTCAAACAGCAAGCCAGTGAACTGATTCGTCGCGTTGAAAATGAACTTCAAAAAAATCGCCATAAGCTGAAAAAACAAGAAAAAGAGTTACTAGCGACAGACAATGCTGAGGAATTTCGCCAAAAAGGAGAATTGTTGACAACCTTCCTCCACCAAGTGCCTAATGACCAAGACCAGGTTATCCTAGAAAACTACTACACCAATCAACCTATCACCATTACGCTTGATAAGGCCTTGACTCCCAGCCAGAATGCCCAACGCTATTTTAAACGTTACCAGAAACTCAAAGAAGCTGTCAAATACCTGACTGAACTGATTGAAGAAACCAAGGCAACCATTCTCTATCTGGAAAGTGTCGAGACTGTTCTCAACCAAGCTGGGCTGGAGGAAATCGCTGAAATCCGTGAAGAATTGATCCAAACTGGCTTCATTAGAAGACGCCAACGCGAGAAAATCCAGAAACGCAAAAAACCAGAACAGTATCTGGCGAGTGATGGCAAGACTATCATCTATGTCGGACGAAACAACCTGCAAAACGAGGAATTGACCTTTAAAATGGCCCGCAAGGAAGAACTTTGGTTCCATGCCAAGGACATCCCTGGAAGCCACGTCGTCATCTCAGGAAATCTTGATCCATCTGATGAAGTCAAGACAGATGCAGCTGAACTAGCTGCCTACTTCTCCAAAGGGCGTTTGTCAAATCTCGTGCAAGTGGATATGATTGAAGTCAAGAAACTCAATAAACCAACTGGTGGCAAACCTGGCTTTGTAACCTACACAGGACAAAAGACCCTCCGCGTTACACCAGACCCCGAAAAAATCGCATCTATGAAAAAATCCTGATTTCAAGTGAAATCAGGATTTTCGTTTACAATTTACTCTGCAATCAAGGTTTCCAAACCAACCTTCATCATATCAGTGAAGGTATTTTGGCGTTCTTCTGCAGTGGTGTCTTCATCTGGATTGACCAAGCTATCAGAAATGGTCATGATAGCAAGTGCATCGACGTGGTGTTGGGCAGCAAGATAGTAAAGTGCTGCTGCTTCCATTTCTACAGCTTTAACTCCCCATTTACCAAGCTCGATGTTCTTTTCAAAGTAGTTTGAATAAAAGACATCAGATGACAAAACGTTCCCAACATGGGTTGTCATACCGAGTTCTTTGGCGATATGGTAGGCCTTGTCTAGCAAGTCAAAGCTAGCAATTTGTGGAAAATCATACTGTGGCCAGTCGTTGCGGATGATGTTTGAGTTAGTCGCAGCTGCTTGTGCCAAGACCAATTCACGAACGTGGACATCTTCATTCAAAGAACCAGCAGTTCCTACACGGATCAATTTCTTCACACCGTAGTCAACAATCAACTCACGGGCATAGATAGAGATTGATGGCATTCCCATCCCAGTACCCATGACCGACACACGGTGGCCCTTGTAAGTACCAGTGTAACCAAACATGTTACGCACTTCGTTAAAACAAACAGCATCTTCAAGGAAATTCTCCGCAATAAACTTAGCACGAAGAGGATCCCCCGGAAGAAGAATTTTATCAGCAATTTCACCCTGCTGAGCAGCAATATGGATAGACATAATTTATGATACAAAGAGCGACAAGAAAACGACTGAAAATTAGGAATCTGACGAGAAATCTTGATTTCTCAGTCAGATTATCTATTTTCCGAGTTTTCCGCTCGTGTTCAAATCAGAACACTTCACTCTACCTTTCTTTTTGTATATTTAGGATAGTGACAGAGAACAAAGTAAAAATAGGAAACTGACGACGCATCGCAGATGCTAGACAGTTTATCTTTTTTACACAGTTCTCCGCCCGTATTCAGTTCAGTGAATACAAGGAGCCCATCCTTTCTTTAATTTATATTTGATATTTAGAAAGATACCAAACCCGTAAAAAAGCGAAGGGAAAATAGGAGTTGGGTGCAGTGAGCGATGCTCGCTAGACCAACTATCTTTTTCCCTCTGCTTCTAGGGTGGGTTCAATTCCTTTCTTTCTTAATTTTGATGACAAATAGGAGAATAGCACGGGTTCAATTCAAAACCAAACTACCCTCTCTATGTTTTTAGAAAAGTCTTCCGCTCGTGTTCAAATCAGAACACTTCACTCTACCTTTCTATGGTAAGTATTGATTACAATTCAGCAAGAATCGCTTTAAGCAAGCCTTTGAAGTCGCCTTTGACACGTTCAGTCACTTCTACAACTTCTTCGTGGTTGAGTTCTTCTTGGAATCCTGCAGCATGGTTAGTAATACATGAAATACCGAGAACTTTCAAGCCAGAGTGGGCTGCAACAATCACTTCAGGAACTGTAGACATACCGACTGCATCTGCTCCCAATGTCTTATAGGCACGAATTTCTGCAGGTGTTTCATAAGTCGGACCGGTTACACCAATATAGACACCTTCATCAAGCTTGATACCGAGTTTTTTAGCCACTTCATGGGCAGTAGCACGGTATTCTGGTGTGTAGGCTTTGGACATATCAGGGAAACGTGGACCAAAATCATCCAAGTTTTCACCCATCAATGGGTTTTGCCCCGTCATATTGATATGGTCTGAGATAGCCATCAAGGTACCAGGACCAAATCCAATACCTCCAGCTGCATTGGTTACAATGACACCTTCACATCCGAGGACTTTCATCACACGTACTGGGAAAGTTACGACTTCAAGAGGATTGCCTTCGTAGAAATGGAAGCGTCCTTGAAGAGCCAAGACCTTGCGTCCTGCAAGTTCACCATATACCAATTTACCAGCGTGACCGACTACTGTAGAGCGGCCCCAGTTTGGAATGTCTGCATAGTCTACTACAACTGGATTTTCGATTTCTTCTGCCAATTCTCCAAGTCCTGATCCAAGGATTAAACCGAACTCAGGCGCTTGGATTCCCTTGTCTTTAAGGAAAGCAGCTGTTTCCTTGATCTTATCTAAAAATGTCATTCTGTGTCTCCTTTATTATTTTTTAACATTTGACCGATTTTGTCAAAGGTTTTTGCATTGCGAATGGTGATGTGGCGATAGAAAGGCATCTTGAGCAAGTACTTGTGATAGGCAGTTGCATAGTAAGATTCTTCAGAGATCTTCCCCCAGAAAATCCCAAGTCTTCCAAAATGAACCACTTCATCTTTCAGTTCCAAACTTTCAACTTTCTCAATGACTTGATCCACATCCAAGCCTTCTGTATAAAAGAGGACATCTTTTCGAGCCAGATCTTTGGTCCACCATTCAGGTAGATTTTCAATTTCCGCTTCAAAGTCCTCAAGACTCAGCAAGGAAAAGCTCTGAATAAATGGATAATGGATTTCAAAGAAAGCCTCTAACTTTTCAACCAATTGGGCTTTGGGAGCTGTCGAAGTAAAGAAAATGTTGCCACTGTTGATGTAGGTTTCAACCTTTTCCAGTCCCAACTCTGTCAATTCTTGACGAAGTTGCACCATAACAACCTTATTCTTCCCACCGACATTAATACCCCTTACCAGTAAAGCATAGCGTTTCATCTTATACCAATTTATCTAAGAAACTTTCCCCAATCATGGCAGTTTCCACACCAAAGTTATCCGCAACTGTCGCTGAGATATCTGCAAAATGTCCGACTGGAATGACACCATTTCCCTTAAAGGCAGGGCTGTAAGCTAAAAGTGGAATATATTCACGAGTGTGGTCTGTTCCTGCATAGGTTGGGTCATTTCCATGGTCAGCAGTAATCAAGAGAAGGTCATTCTCTCGCATAGCTGCAATAATTTCAGGCAAGCGTTCATCGAACTCATGCAAGCAATCACGGTAGCCATGAGCATTGCGACGGTGTCCATAAAGGGCATCAAAGTCAACTAAATTTGTGAAGGAGAATCCTTTTTCAAACTCAGCAAGTCCCATGGTCTTCAATAATGTATCAATTCCGTGGCTGTTTGACTTGTTGTGGCCCATGTCATGATTGATACCAGCTCCGTTAAAGATATCGTTGATTTTACCAACAGCGTAAGTATCGATACCAGCTTCATTCAATTTATCCAAAACAGTCGGTGCAAATGGAGATACTGCCAAGTCACGACGATTTGCTGTACGAGTGAAGTTACCTGGCTCACCCACATAAGGACGAGCAATGATACGACCTAGAAGAGCAGGGCGCTCAAGGGTAATCGAACGAGCGTATTCACAAATACGGTACAATTCATCCAAAGGAATGATATCTTCATGGGCAGCAATCTGCAAAACAGGGTCAGCTGAAGTATAGATAATCAACTCCCCAGTTTCCATTTGACGTGGCCCAAAATCGTCAATAACAGCTGTACCTGAGTAAGGTTTGTTGGCTTCACGAATGACCTTGCGTCCGGAAAACTCTTCGATCTTTGTCAAGATTTCTTCTGGGAATCCGTTCCAGAAAGTATCGAAAGGCTCGGTAATGTTGAGTCCCATGATTTCCCAGTGTCCAGTCATGGTATCCTTACCAAGAGATACTTCTTCCAATTTTGTCACATATCCTGTTGGATTGCTTTCAGCTGGTACAGTCTTCAGAGGCGTTTCGCGAGGAATATTTCCTAGACCGATTTTAGCCATGTTTGGCACATTCAAACCAACTGTTTTTGAAATGTGACCCAGTGTGTCAGAAGATCCATCTGGAACCCCTGCATTGACAAAGTTATTAGCATCTGGTGCAGCACCGATTCCCACAGAATCCAGTACCACCAAGTGAATTCGATTAAATTTTGACATAGTGTATCTCCTTATTATGTTGATTAGTTTGTTTTTGTTGAAGTTAAAATCTGAACACCATCTCGTCCAGCAACGATGACCTTATCCACCATTTGGTTGAACAAGCCATGCTCTACGACACCAACGACATGGTCCAATTCTTGCCCGAAGGTAATTGGATCTTCAATGACATCCAAGGCTAGATCAATGATAAAGTTCTGCATATCGGTCACAAAACGTTGGCCATCTTTTTCACGGAAACTTGGTTTGTAGCCAGCTCGCTTAAACCGACGAAAGACCTGTTCTGCACCATACTGAACCACTTCTACAGGCAATTTAAAAGCACCTAGTTTCTTGACCAGTTTGCTTTCATCGACCACCCAAATGTATTCTTTTGAGGGCGTTGCGACAACCTTCTCCATCAGAAGGGCACCACCACCGCCTTTGATTCCGTTAAACTGGCTATCTACTTCATCCGCCCCGTCAACTGTCACATCGACAAAGTCTACTTGATCAATCGACTTGAGCGGGATGTTTAGTCCTTCAGCCTGTTTACTGGTCACACTGGAAGTCGTTACAGCAGTAATCTGCAAACCTTCTTCCTTGATCCGACGACCTACTTCCTCTACGAAATAGTAGGCAGTTGATCCAGTACCGAGTCCAACAACCATACCATCCTTGACAAACTCAGCAGCCTTGATACCTGCCATCTTTTTCAGATTCTCCACTTAAACACCTCCATTAAAGAGCTATTTTTATTATAACATGTATCCGTTTTTATTTCATGGATACACTGGAAAAACCCGAACATTTTTATTTCGGGTTTTGGTGTCCTATTTAACCATATCAGGATCGTAATCATAGAATCCTGTGTCGAGGAAACGGTTTTTAGGGTGTAACTTGCGTACTTCCTCGTCTAACAAGAAGGCTTGGTCATGACTGAAATTCCCCTCTTGAATCAAGCTACGCGCTTGGATAAAGAGCTTAGCAATTTCTACAAAATTCTGACCAGGGGTGTAAAGTCCTTCAAGTTTCCAATGAGTAAAACCATGCTCCACCAATTCTGTCAATTTGGTCATCAAATCAAGGTCATTGTTGGCAAAGATGTGAGTCCCATGATTGTCTTCAAAGATAGAGTAATGGCTCTCAGGGTCACTCGGTTCTGCTAAGAAGAGGTCCCGCTTACGCGTCTTTTCATCATCGATATGCGTAAAGTTATAGTAGTTTTGTAAGAGCGGACGCTTAGAATGGTGAATGACACTAGCACCATAAACCAAGACTTCAGCAGGAATTTCCAAAATCTCTGGCATCTTGAAGAGTTCAGCAGATGGAATTTCTCGCGCCAAAACAGCTTCTGATGCTCCTGCCTTTTGACCCCAGAAGTTAATCTGACGACTGCTTGTCACCATAGTTGAAGCATCGTAAATGGTTTTAAAGGAATAGCCATCACGGTTGACCACATAAAAGACACCTGCATCCCCAACAGTAATATAGTCTGTCTTGATTTCTTCCAAGAAGTCTAGGAAGGGCTTGATACGGTCCATCATGTCTTGGTGCATGAGGGCGTTGACTGCAACGATCAATTCCTTACCCGCATCATGAACGAGCTTAGCGATGGTGCGCAACTCTTCATAACTAAAGGTCGTTGGCAGACGAAGTCCAAAATCTTTCTCACCAACGTAGATACGATCTACGCCGGCTTCGAGTAGTTGTTCAACTTGTTCAATACTTTCAGCAGTTGCTGTAATGATAATCTTTTCCATAAGAAAAATTATACCACATTTCTCAAAAATCAGCTATGGTTACTGAGAGTTTCACAAAAAGTTAAACTTGTTTCTATCTTTCCCAATCAAAAAAGTGAACGCTAACCTGTACCGTCCACTCTCTTTATTATACTTGTGTTTTTTCAACTAGGTGGCCATCATTCATAACATAAATACGATCAACCTTATCAAGAAGACGAGTATCATGCGTAATCATAACAACTCCTCTACCTTGTTCGTGGGCAATGGCAGCCAACATCTCTGTTACTTGATAGGCACGCTCAGTGTCAAGACTGGCTGTCGGCTCATCTGCAAGCACGATGCTTGGATTGTTATAGAGCGCTCTAGCTATCGCCGCACGTTGACGTTCACCACCCGATAGAGCCTTGGGATAATGATTTTGTACCTTTTCCAAATCCAACAACTTAAAGAGCTCTTTTCGGTCACTTTTACTATTTTTTCCCTTATCCAGTCTGTCTATCAAGTCCAGCTGTTCCTTGACTGTTAGAAAAGGAATTAGGTTTGAAGCCTGGAGAATGAAACCAAACTCTCTAAAACGGAGGTCTGTTTTTTCCTTCTCCGTCAAACTGCCTGTTTCCTTCCCTTTGACTAGAATCTTTCCACTCGATGCTTCCTGAAGTTGTCCTAGAGTTGTTAGAAAGGTTGTCTTTCCAGAGCCAGAAGGCCCAACGATAGATACGAACTCTCCCGCATTTAGCTGAAAATTCGTCTCATGCAGGGCTACGACTTTCATCTTTCCTTCCCCATACGTTTTTGTCACTTGAGTCATTTCAATCAATGCTGTCATACTATTCTCCTTATCATTCTGCAATCGCAGTAATCGGGTCCACCTTTAACAAGCGTGGAAGTGAAATGACACCACCTAGAAGGGCCATCAAGCAAATTACCAAACTTAGGACAGAGTAGGCTATCCAACTTGGATAGAAAAAGAAGGTAGCTGGTAAGACTAAAATCGCTCCTCCGATTGCCAGTAAGGCTAAAGCAATCCCCATACCAGACAAAAGGAAGATTTGACAGAACAGAGACCATACAATGGTTTTGATCTGTATTCCCTGAGCCCGCATTATTCCATAAAGACCTAGTTTTTGGATGGTAATGATATAAACAAAAATCCCCACAATCAAGCCTGTGATAACAATCATAGCAAGAATCATTCCTGAAAATACATTCACCTGAGGTGTGTAACCAGGAATTTTCGAAATCATTTTTGGAATGGAAATCTGTTTCAGTCCATCGCCAGACACTTCTATGTCATTTTTCAATACCAAGGCAGAGATGGAACGATTGGCTTTCAAGGTTCCTTGTAAGGTCCAATAAGTTGTCAGACTCGTAAAGACAACAGGCTCAGTGAAAAATTTATTTCCTTGAGTCAGACCTACAATCTTGTAACTTGAATCGCTTCCATTGAGCTGAATGGCATCGCCTAGCTTCATACCATAGTTCTCAAAAGACTGGTCCACGACAACCTCATCATCTCCTTCAGGATAACGACCCTCCGTCAAACTAGGTGAGATAAAAGCGTCCCAGTCTTGAGCAAAAATGGAAACATTGACCTTTTCACTACCATCGACTAGATTGGTTACAGCGAACATATAGCCCAATGGAGCAGCCTCTTCAGAACTCTTATCCTTGTAGTCCTTTTCAGGGATAAAAGATGCCGTCAAATTATCATTTGCGTAGTCAGATAAAACGACACCCGTCGCTTGCCAGTTATCAATAGCGGCTCGGTTGTTCCGCACAAGACCAAGAGCTAGACTGGTCATAAAAAAGACCATAAAAGCGATAAGAAAAATGGTAGTTAGAATCAAACTATATCGAAGTTTGTTTCGTACTATTTCTTTGATAGCAAGATACATGCTTATCTCCTTTAACATTTCCCAGAGGTAGTTTAAAAGCCACCCAGACCAATAGACAGAATCTCTGTCCTTCCATCCATTCAAAACAACTCCTACCAATACTTTTCAAAAGTATCCAGGTAGCAACTCAACAAATCATCTTAGGAAAAAGCCTCAGCTTGCTATCAATTTATATAAGTTATCCTTTCCTTTCTCAGTATATTTATAATAGAAAAGGTTAGCAGAGTGCAGACCGCGGTTACGAATAGCGATAACCACGCCCTCGAATGCCTGCA
>URCN01000065.1:0-9226 GCA_900546335.1 uncultured Streptococcus sp. | reverse complement strand
AGAAAAAAAGCCTATTTTTTCATAGAAAATAGACTGTTTTCTGCAAAAATCTCTTGCTTTGCAAGTTTATCTTTAGGATAACCTAACAATAAATAGGGAGTAGAGCAACTTCTCTCGTTTTTTATTAAAAATACAGAACTTTTTCCACTATTTCCTTGAAGCTTTAGCGAGAAGGAAACCAAATATTCCTTCATAGAAAGCAAAGAAAAGTAAAAAGGCATGGAGAAAGAAAGTCTCTGGCAAAATCCAAATAACGGGATCCTTTGCTGGATCAAAAAGCCAGGTATCATCTCCCACAAAGAGAATCTGATGGAAAAGAGTAAAGAATTGCTCAAAACCAATTAACACTCCTACAAGGCCAATGACTAGAGGCAATAGCACTAAAGTCAGAATACTTTTACGATATAGAGGCAAAAAGCCTTTTTTCACAATCTTTCTAACAAAGAAATAGAAACACGGCAGTGTCACCAAAGCAACTAGCTGAACCAAGTGGAAGAGATTCTTCACCACCGCAAAGTGGTGTAGACCAGCCGCTGACGAACGAAAATCTGGCATCTCTAAGACCTGACTAAAGGGATTGGCCAGGTAATTCATCAAGATATGAAAGTTATAAAGAATGGTTTCGGGCTTTAGATAGACTCGATTCGCTAAGTTCAGCCACTCAATTTCCAAAGGATAGAAAATCCATGCCAGATAAATGGTCAGTAGGATAGAAAGGGAGAGGAAAAAGAGCATACTTCCCCAAAAGGTCAGTTTAGTTTTCATCGAAATTCCACTCCGCAAGGCTCGAAAGGACATGAGTTGGTGCGATTGGCAAGTCCGCCACTTCTTCTGCTTTGGTAAAACCTGTCGTCACCAAGAGCGTCGGAATGCCATTGTCAATCCCTGCTCGGATATCCGTCAGGTAATTGTCCCCAACCATGAGCAATTCTTCTCTTTTCAAACCTAAGTGCTCAACCGCCTTGTCCATGATGATAGCATTTGGTTTTCCGATATAAACTGGTTTGACCCGTGTTGCTACTTCAAGAAGTGTTACCAGTGAACCAGCTCCTGGCAAGAGACCACGTTCCGTCGGTATATTGAGGTCAGGGTTGGTTCCGATAAAGTGAGCCCCCTTTTGAATGGCTAGAGTTGCTGTCGCAAATTTTTCATAGTCAACTTGCCAGTCCAGTCCAACGACCACATAGGCAGGATTTTCCTTGTCTTCGACATAACCAGCCGCCTGAATGGCATCCTTGAGTCCTGCTTCTCCGATGACATAGACTGTCTTTTCCAATCCCAAGTCATTCATATAGTCGATGGTTGCCAAAGTCGCTGTGTAAACCGTTGATAGAGGCGTGTTGATATTAAAATTCTGAACCAACATCTCTTGAACACTCTCCGGAGTTCGAGTTGTATTATTAGTCACAAAGAGGTAGGGAATTTCTCTTTTTTGTAACTCATGGACAAAAGCCTCACCCGCCGGAATCCGGTCTTTCCCCTTGTAAATGGTCCCGTCTAAATCAATTAAATAACCTTTATAAGCCATATCGTCCTTTCTAATTGCCTTCAATTTCTTGCCACGTAATCATAGCTTGGGCATTAATCTCGCCATCACTGATAATCTCATGCTTGCTTTCTAGTCCCTTGAGTTCATAAGCTGAAGCAATCATACCACCTGGTCGCACTTCTTTGACATATTTGAGATTGATTTTTTTGGGAATATACTTGGTCAAAAAGTCTGCTCCCATGACCTCAAAAATCCAATCCAGATATTTGCTATTATTGACATGACCATTCATATCCAAGTCGTAAAAACGAACATGGTAGTCTTTACTGATCGGGTCTTCTAGGTTAGCATACTTTGGCCCACGGATGAGTTTTTTATCAAACTCAGACTGGTAAGGAGCAACAATCTCCGGTTCGACAGCATGAACTTTCCGACTGTCTCTGTCCATGAGAACAAAGGTTGCTACCATGCGAATGATTTCTTGACCTGCTTCATCATAGATAGTGAAACGGCGGTAGCAAAAAAGACGATTGTATGTCAATGCTTCTGTTTCAATCGTAATCTCTTCAGCAAAGCGAGGCAAGCGAACCACGTCAATCGCATAGTCTGTAATAATCCAGACCAGATTGTAACGTTCTAGCACATCTTTGTCACTAACTCCCAGTTCAATCGACTGCATACCTGATACTTGCAAGGACAGCAAAATCACATCTGGAAGTTTGATATGACCGTTCATGTCCGCCATATCAAAAGGAATTTTCATTTTCATTTGATAAGTTAAGCCCATTGTTCTACTCCAAAATAAATCGTTCTGCTACAGTGTCTCCTAAGAAGAGACCTCTTTTTGTCATTCGGACACGATCACCGTCGATCTGCATAAGTCCTTGTTGAACCAAGTCTCTGATGATTTCGCCATAAAGTCCATCAAAGGATCGTCCAAATTTTTCCTCAAATCGCGCCATGGAAACCCCGGATTTTTTCCGGAGGCCTAGGAACATTTCTTCTTCCATCTGCTCCCTTTGACTCAGGTGTTCTTCTGTTATCCGAGCATTTCCTGCCTCTACCGCATTGAGATAGTGGCGGATAGGACCATGATTTTTATAGCGCACTCCATTCACATAACCTGAAGCACCCGCACCGATACCATAGTACTCAGCATTGTCCCAGTACATGAGATTGTGGCGACTTTCAAATCCAGATTTGGAGAAATTGGAAATCTCATAATGCTCAAAACCAGCTCGCTCAAGCTCTGTAATGATGTATTCAAACATCTCTGCTTCTAACTCTTCCTTTGGCAAGGGCAATTTCCCACGTCGCATGCGGTTCATAAAGACCGTATGATTCTCCAAAATCAAGCTATAAAGACTCATATGAGGAATATCAAGCGAGATAGCCTTAGCTACATTGTCCTTGACCTGAGCCATAGTTTGACCAGGTAGAGCGTAAATCAAATCGATGGAGATATTTTCAAAACCAGCCAGTTTGAGGCGGTCAATATTTTCATAAATATCCTTCTCCAAGTGACTACGCCCAATCTTTTTCAGCATTTTGTCATCAAAAGTCTGCACACCTAAGGAAACACGATTGACTGGCGACTGTTTCAAAACCGCAATCTTATCCGCGTCCAAATCGCCTGGGTTGGCCTCAATGGTCAACTCTTCCAAGACTGACAAGTCCAAGTTTTTAGTCAAGCCATCCAAGAGCACCTCTAATTGCGGAGCTGACAAAGCCGTTGGCGTCCCACCTCCAATGTAGAGGGTTCGTAACTTTTGGATATCATAAGAACGAAACTCCTCTAGCAGATGCTCCAGGTAACTATCTACTGGTTGATTCTTGATAAAGACCTTTGAAAAGTCACAATAATAACAAATCTGTGTGCAAAAGGGAATATGCACGTAGGCGGACGTTGGTTTTTTCTGCATAGTATTTATTATACCACAAAGACAGGCTTGCAGATAAAAATCACCATCTCCAAAAACTAGAGATGGTGATACTTTATACTTCAGTAATATCGATGATGATTTCTTCTTGGTCTTCAGCGACGTCTGGCGTTGCTGACTGTTCTTGCCATTGCTCCTTGAGATTGTTAAAGGTTTCTTTCGATGCTTCTGTCGCTTGTCGTGCACATGTTTTGGCTTGATCAAGGACACTGTCAAAAGTGATTTCACCAGATTCTACTTGTTCCTTTGTTTTCAGCACAAAGTCAGTTGCCTGTTCCTTCACTTCTGTTAATTTCTCACAAACCTGCTCTCTAGCATATTCTGGATCTTCTCTCAAATCATCTAGAAAATCCTGAGCTTGACTACAAACTTGCTTACCCTTGTCACTGGTTAAGAACAAAGCAAGAGCAGCACCTGAAACTGTTCCTAAAAGGATAGAGGATAGTTTTCCCATAAGATTTCTCCTTTTTTATTTTTTGAAAAATTTACTTGCGACACGAAGAGCGGACAAGCCTGCACCTGTTTTAATGGTCTTTGAACCAGCAGATGAAGCTTTTTTGCCTAAAACACGCGCATGTTGGTTGAGATCAGATACTGACTCTGACAAGTCTGCCACCGCCGTAAAGAGTGGATCAATCGTCGCAACTTTGATATTGATATCGTCTGCTAACACATTGACCTTAACCAACAATTCATTGGTCTGATGCAAGGTAACGTTCACATCTGAGCTCAACGTTTTGATGGTTTTCTCTGTTTCATCAATCATACGACCTGCTTTTTGAATCGTGATTGTCAAATAGACTAAACAGACAATCAAAGCAATCGCAACAAGTATATATGCAACTTCTAACATTTATTTTTCCTCCTCTGTATGATAGAAAGGGGCTTTCTTTCGATTTTGATAAAGTATGATAAAAATACCGAGTCCGATAAGGATAACTGATAACCATTGGGAAACTCGCAGACCAAAGAACATGAGGCTGTCTGTCCGCATGCCTTCGATGATCATACGACCAAAGCCATACCAAATCAAGTAGAAAGCAGTGATATGACCACGTCTGATTCCCTTTAATTTTCGTCTAAAAATCAAAATCAAAGCAAAACCGATCAGATTCCAAACCGACTCATATAAGAAGGTCGGCTGACGGTAGCTACCATCAATGTACATCTGGTCACGAATGAAGCCTGGCAAATAATCCAAACTATCTACTGCTGCACCGTAGGCTTCTTGGTTAAAGAAGTTCCCCCAGCGCCCTAAACTCTGGGCAACCATGACGCTCGGTGCTGCAATATCTAAGAAATCCCAAGTATTAATCAACTTTCTATCTGCAAAGATATAAAGAACAATAGCGCCCGCTATCAAGCCTCCGTAAATGGCCAAACCACCATTCCAGATGGCAATGATTTCACCTGGGTTTTGAAGATAATAATCTAAGCGAAAGAGTACGTAGTATAGTCTAGCACCTAAAATAGCTACCGGAAAAGCAATCAGTATAAAATCCAAAATATCATCTGACAGGATTTTCTTTTTAGGAGCTTCTTTCATGGCAAGGTAGACTGCCAAAACCAAACCAGCTACAATACACAAAGCATACCAACGAATAGCAAAGGGACCAATTTCAAAAGCGACTGGATTAATCATGTTTCACCTCATTTTGAGCGATTAGATTGGTCAAGCGTTCTTCAAATAAACGTGTCGCATCAAAGCCCATTTCTTTAGCACGGTAGTTCATGGCAGCCGCCTCAATAACAACGGAGATATTTCGTCCTGTTTTTACTGGAATGCGGATACGCGGAATCGTTACACCAGAAACTTCGAGTTCTTCGGCATTGTTTCCTAGACGATCAAAGGTCTTATGCGTATCGTAATTTTCTAGATAAACTACTAACTGAACTTGTGAAGAATCTTTTACAGCACTTGCACCATAAAGACTCATGATATCGATAATCCCAACTCCACGAATCTCAAGTAAATGCTTCAAGATTTCAGCAGGTTCCCCCCAAAGAGTCATTTCATCCTTAGAATAAATATCTACACGATCGTCTGCTACTAGACGGTGTCCACGCTTCACAAGCTCAAGACCTGTCTCGCTCTTACCGATACCACTATCCCCTTGGATCAAGACCCCCATGCCATAGATGTCCATCAAGACACCATGCACACTGGTACGTTTAGCCAAACGGGAATCAAGGTAGCTGGAAAGTTCTCCAGATAAACGACTGGTTGCTGTTCGACTGGTTAAAATCGCAATCTTACATTCTCTAGCAGCCCTCAACATTTCCTCTGGCACTACCAAACCACGAGCAACGATAACCGCAGGTGTTTCAGGTAGAAACATTTTCTTCAAAACTTGATAACGGTTCTGGGCAGGCATAGCAACTAAATAGGACCACTCCTTCATCCCTAACAGCTGAATCCGTTCTGGTGTATAGTAATCAAAATAGCCCGTCATTTCAAGACCAGGTCTCATAATGTCCGCAGTATTGATTTCTTTTTCAAGTAATTCGCCTTCACCATAGACAATATCTAGTCTGAGTTTTTCAATGACATCTCTTACTAAAACCGACATAATTTCCTCCTTCAATAGAGTTCTTTCTACTATTATATCAGATTCTAGGTGGAAGTTTCCTTTTTTTGCAGGATTTACAGTATTTATTTGATGTTGCTTGGGAAAAGATTTGACTAGGAAGTCTTTTCCTACTCTTTCAAATTAACCGAGACAAATCTACTGCAAATCGGTCAACGTCTATCACCAAGTCCCTTCCAGATTTTTCTAAGTAAATTCTTGGAAGACCTTTTGTTAACATTCTGTTTGCATCAACCATATCTTGAGAATAAGTATAGAACTGTTGACCTTGTGGAAACTGATTTCGAACTTGCCATTCTTCAAAGTCCCTCAAAAAAGTCTTATGAGACGGCATGCTGACTTCTTCAAACAAGGAATGGTCAAACAATCGTACCAATCGATATAGACCATGAATCTCATCCGCAAAGCACTTATCAATCTTTTCATAGGGGAAGCCTCGTCTCTGATAAGCTTGGCATAAGTTTTGTAAGGACTCACTTAATGCAACTGCATCTTTTCTTGCCAAACTTATAAAATACCGAACAGAAAATCCTTCCATACCAGTTCGTTTTTTCTTCTCTAAAAACTGTTGTGCACGCAAGAGGGACTCGGATAATCTTTCTTCATCTTGATAATAAAGAGCGTATAAAAGATTAATCACATTTTCTGGATAATAAGTTCCTTTCAACAAGGGTAAATCTTTGGGGATGAATGATGGAATGGCTGAAAAATCGTTACAAGCAAAAGAGGTAAACAAGCCTTTCAAAATCCCATCTGTGTAAATGGTTCCACTTGCTAACAAACCGCCTCTCAGCAGCTCGACTCTTCCTGTTTGCCATAGAGCGTTGTTTAACTGCTTATAATCCCCATCTAAAAACGCAGCATAATAGGCAAAATATTTAATATCATCTAGCAATAAGCTACTGTACAATTTTACCCTTAAAACCTTGTCAGACAATACTTTTGAATCGGTCAAATACTTTTCAAAAATTCTTTGGTTTGACTCTTCAAATTCCTTCCAATCGATCGGATCAGCACAATAACCCCAATCTTCCAAGTGATTTTCACGCATCTTTTGATATTCTTTTATGTACTCTCTCATAACAATTTATTCCTCTAAACATTGTGCAAAAAAAGACTAGACAAGTCTAGCCTTTCATTTCAAATTAGAATTTTTTACGTTTACGAGCTGCTTCTGATTTACGTTTACGTTTTACAGAAGGTTTTTCATAGAATTCACGTTTGCGTGTTTCTTGAAGAGTACCAGCTTTAGTAACCGCACGTTTGAAACGACGAAGTGCATCGTCAAGAGATTCATTCTTACGTACTACTGTTTTAGACATTTTTTTCACTCCCTTCAAGTTCAAGATCTATTCCATTTTACACGCAAAATGAATATTTGTCAAGGGAAAACTGACATAAACTTATATTATCTTCCCTTTTCTTTTTAAAAGGGACAACGTATTAGAATAGATGTCATAATAGCGAAAAAAATTATTTTAATCCTGTTCAGAAACAACTTTTATTTCTTTATCATTTACAATAACAGCTTGTGAATTGTTCATTCGCATTAAGTCGAGCTGATTTTTATAGGTTTCAAAGGTCTTCTTGCTACTATCAGTAAAAGGTTCCTCACCATAATGTGGAAGGATGTAAAACTCCACTTCATTCAATCCCGTTGTATCCGATAACTCTTTCGCTACCGTCTTGTCATCCATGAGCTTATTGTAGTCAATATCCTTGGCGGTAATGATAGCCCCTGCTGATTCTCCCACATAGATCAGCCCATCTCTTATTTGTTCTTTGATAAGAGATAGGAGTTGCTTTTTCTTTAATTCTTGCAATAAATAAAAGGTATTCCCACCAGAGATATAAAGAATTTTGCTTTGGAAAATCTTTGCCTGTGTAGTTTCTCGATCACAAGAAGCGATATCTAGAACCTCTATCTCAAATCCTAAATCTCTGAATATTTGCTGAGCCTCATCGATATAGTCAGTATAATCCTCTTTGTCACCAGCGGTAGGAATAAATAAAACCTTATTTTCTAGATTCTTTTCCTTTGCATAATCGCTAAAAAGCTTTTTGACTCCAGCAAAGTATGAACATAAAAATAATTGTTTCATGATTGTACCTCCATTAATGTTTAACAATTTTATAAAGGATCCACGATCCCTTTCTTTGACTAGTCACGAGCTCAAACCCTACTGATAACAAGAATCGTCTAAATGCTTCTTCGCTTTGAACCTCTGGTAAAAAGTAAGACAACTTGTTATATTCACAAGCCAGTAAGAGTATCCCGTCTGATTTGAGTATCCTTCGAAGTTCCATAAAAGAAGCCTCTAGGTCCTGCCAATGAAAATGAGTTTGAAAAGCTGTGATTAAATCAAAACGTTCATCAGAAAAGCCTGTCTCCCTAACGTCTCTTCGTTCAAAATTTATATTAGTTATCTCTATCTGTTTGGCTTGAGCTATTGCTACATCTGAAATATCAATTCCAGTTATAGTACTTTGCGGAAAAGTTTCTTTCAGTAGGATGGTTGAACGGCCATTCCCAACTCCTACATCTAAGATTGCAGGGTAAAATGTCCTATCCAGATGACGAATTGCCCATACAAACATGGGGAGATAGGCTCTATTCCACAATTTCATCATTCGTTTTCCTAGAAAGCCGGAAGGGTTCTTTGATTGCTGAATGAGACGAGAAAACAGTAACATCAAAAGTAAAAAACAAGTGAAACCAATTATATAAATCAAAGTCGAGCCTCCTCGTATAGCTATATTATACCACTTTAGTAAAATTGTGAATAATTGATGCAGAATAATTAAACGATTTTCAAACCAATTACCAAAAAGAGAGAACCAATTGGTTCTCTCTTTCTATTAGACTGATATCTTCTTAGATAGCAATGAATGTAATCATTTCAATCAAGTATCTAAAACAACTTACTAGATGACTTTCACCACTAATTATTCTTCCTCAGATTTTTTTCTTTGAGCTAGAGAAATTAATCCCATACCTGATAAAGCAGCCAATAGACCAGCTGTCAAGTGAGATGTCTCCTCAGAACCCGTATTTGGAAGAGTTTTAATAGTTCTTTCTTCTGTAATACCTTGTTGTTCTGGATTTTCAACTACAGGAAGTTCTACTACTGTTGGAGTATAGAATCCTGAAATGATATTTCCATTGCGATCTTTACGGATCACTTTCACACCTTTGGCTTGTCCTACAA
>URCN01000064.1:0-9305 GCA_900546335.1 uncultured Streptococcus sp. | reverse complement strand
TCTGAACCATAACTTACTCCGGAAAAACGTACACGCACATGTATACCTCTCCAGCTAGATTTGATTTTAAAAAATGCTAGTTTTTATTATAAGAAAGAACAAGAAAAGTTTAGGGTTTTTCTATCTCTTTTGATGATTTTGTGATATAATTAACACGTATAAAAAAAGAAGGAGTCATATCTAATGGCAAAATTGACTGTTAAAGACGTTGACTTGAAAGGGAAAAAAGTTCTCGTTCGTGTTGACTTCAACGTACCTGTTAAAGATGGCGTGATTACCAATGACAACCGTATCACTGCAGCTCTTCCAACTATCAAGTACATTCTTGAACAAGGTGGACGTGCAATCCTCTTCTCTCACCTTGGACGTGTAAAAGAAGAGGTAGACAAAGAAGGTAAATCACTTGCTCCTGTAGCTGCTGACTTGGCTGCTAAATTGGGACAAGAAGTTAAATTTATCCCAGGTGTTACACGTGGTGCTGAATTGGAAGCTGCGATCAACGCTCTTGAAGATGGACAAGTTCTCTTGGTTGAAAACACTCGTTACGAAGATGTTGACGGCAAGAAAGAATCTAAAAACGATCCTGAACTTGGTAAATACTGGGCATCACTTGGAGATAGTATCTTCGTAAACGATGCATTCGGTACAGCTCACCGTGCACACGCATCTAACGTTGGTATCTCAGCAAACGTTGAAAAAGCAGTTGCTGGTTTCCTTCTTGAAAATGAAATTGCCTACATCCAAGAAGCAGTTGAAGCTCCAGAACGTCCATTCGTGGCTATCCTTGGTGGTTCAAAAGTTTCAGACAAGATCGGTGTTATCGAAAACTTGCTTGAAAAAGCTGATAAAGTTCTTATCGGTGGTGGGATGACTTACACATTCTACAAAGCGCAAGGTATCGAAATCGGTAACTCACTTGTAGAAGAAGACAAATTGGATGTTGCGAAAGCTCTTCTTGAAAAAGCAAACGGTAAATTGATCTTGCCAGTTGACTCAAAAGAAGCAAACGCATTTGCTGACTACACTGAAGTGAAAGACACTGAAGGTGAAGCAGTAGACCCAGGATTCCTTGGTTTGGATATCGGTCCTAAATCTATCGCTAAATTTGACGAAGCTTTGACTGGTGCTAAAACAGTTGTATGGAATGGACCAATGGGTGTATTTGAAAACCCTGACTTCCAAGCTGGTACAATCGGTGTGATGGACGCTATCGTGAAACAACCAGGTGTTAAATCAATCATCGGTGGTGGTGACTCAGCTGCCGCAGCAATCAACCTTGGCCGTGCAGACAAGTTCTCATGGATTTCTACTGGTGGTGGAGCATCAATGGAACTTCTTGAAGGTAAAGTATTGCCAGGTTTGGCAGCTTTGACTGAAAAATAAATAGTTTAACTAAAAGAAGATGGTGTGACCATCTTCTTTTTAATTTAATTTATAAATATGTAGAATTTTTCTATAAATAAAAAGAAAAAAGAGTAAATATTTGCATCCTGCCTTGTAAAGTGCTAGTATGAGAAGTAACGACTAAATTTAGATAAGGAAAGGGATTAAAATGAAAAATAAAAAAGAAGTCTATGGATTTCGTAAAAGCAAAGTTGCGAAAACTTTGTGTGGTGCTGTTTTAGGAACTGCTTTGATTGCTTTTGCAGACAAAGCAGTATTTGCTGATGAAGTTACAGAGACAACTAGTACAAGTACAGTTGAGGTAGCTACTACAGGAAACCCAGCCACAAATCTACCTGAAGCTCAGGGTGAAATGAGCCAAGTTGCCAAAGAAAGCCAAGCTAAGGCTGGTTCTAAAGACTCAGCTTTGCCAGTAGAAGTATCATCAGCTGATTTGGATAAAGCAGTTGCCGATGCAAAATCTGCAGGAGTTAAGGTGGTTCAAGATGAAATAAAAGACAAAGGAACAGCCACAACTGCAACAGAAAATGCTCAAAAACAAGATGAAATTAAAAGCGACTATACTAAACAGGCTGAAGAAATAAAGACAACAACTGAAGCATATAAAAAAGAAGTCGTAGCTCATCAGGCTGAAACAGATAAAGTCAATGCTGAAAACAAAGCAGCGGATGACAAGTATCAAAAAGATCTAAAAAATTATCAAGAAGAAGTTGAAAAAATTAACACTGCCAATGCAACAGCTAAAGCAGAGTATGAGGCTAAGCTAGCACAATATCAAAAAGATTTAGCAACTGTCAAAAAAGCAAACGAAGATAGTCAACAGGATTATCAAAATAAACTTTCAGCTTACCAGACAGAATTAGCTCGAGTACAAAAAGCAAATGCTGAAGCTAAGGAAGCTTATGATAAAGCAGTAAAAGAAAATACTGCGAAAAACGAAGCGCTTAAAGCTGAAAACGAAGAAATCAAGCAACGGAATGCCGCAGCTAAGACAGATTATGAAGCTAAAGTTGCGAAATATGAAGCAGACCTTGCCAAGTATAAGAAAGAGTTAGCAGAGTATCCAGCTAAATTAAAGGCATATGAAGATGAGCAGGCCAAAATTAAGGCTGCATTGGTAGAACTTGAAAAAAACAAGGATCAGGACGGGTACTTGTCTAAGCCATCTGCTCAGAGTCTGGTTTATGACTTAGAATCGAATGCTCAACTGGACCTCAAAACGGAAGGAAAACTTCTTACAGCAGCAGCAGTTGATGAAGCTTTTAAGAAAGACACTGACCAATATGGTAAGAAAAATCTCCAGTTAGACAATCTTAATGTCAAAAACTTGGAGAACGGTGCCGCGACTTCTTCAGTGGAATTGTATGGTAATATTGGAGACAAATCAGACTGGACAACCAATGTAGGGAATAAAACAGAAGTTAAATGGGGCTCTGTTCTTCTAGAACGTGGACAAAGTGCTACAGCAACTTATACCAATCTTCAAAATTCCTATTACAATGGTAAAAAGATTTCTAAGATTGTTTACAAATATACTGTGGATCCATCTTCAAAATTCCAAAATCCTAGTGGAAAAGTTTGGTTGGGAATCTTTAGCGACCCAACCTTAGGGGTCTTTGCTTCTGCTTATACTGGTGATGTTGAAAAAGGGACTTCAATTTTCATTAAAAATGAATTTACCTTCTATGATGAAAATGACCAACCAATTAATTTCGACAATGCCCTTCTTTCAGTAGCATCTCTAAATAGAGAAAATAATTCTATAGAGATGGCTAAAGATTACAGCGGTACCTTTGTTAAAATTTCCGGTTCATCTGTTGGAGAAAAAGATGGAAAGATTTATGCAACAGAAACTCTGAACTTTAAACAAGGACAGGGTGGAGCTCGCTGGACAATGTATAAAAATAGCCAGCCTAATTCAGGATGGGATTCATCAGATGCTCCAAACTCTTGGTATGGTGCAGGAGCAATTAGCATGTCTGGTTCAACTAACCGTGTTACTGTCGGTGCAATTTCTGCTACTTTAGTAGTTCCTTCTGATCCAGTTATGGCGGTAGAAAATGGTAAGAAACCAAACATCTGGTACTCACTCAATGGTAAGATTCGTGCCGTCAACGTTCCGAAAATTACAAAAGAAAAACCAACTCCGCCAGTAGAACCGACTGCACCACAAGCTCCTACTTATGAAGTAGAGAAACCATTGGAGCCTGCTCCAGTAGCACCAAGCTACGAAAATGAGCCAACTCCACCAGTTAAGACTCCAGATCAACCAGAGCCATCAAAACCAGAAGAGCCAAATTATGATCCATTGCCAACTCCCCCTGTAGCACCAACTCCTAAGCAGTTGCCAACACCACCAGCGGTGCCAACAGTTCACTACCATTACAATCGTCTATTTGCACAACCTCAGGTTAATAAAGAAATTAAAAACGAGGATGGAGTAGATATCGATCGTACTCTCGTTGCTAAGCAGTCTGTAGTGAAGTTTGAGTTGAAAACAGAAGCTTTAATTGCTGGACGTCCAAAAACTACTTCATTTGTATTGGTAGATCCGCTTCCAACTGGCTATAAGTTTGACTTGGATGCAACTAAGGCTGCAAGTACAGGCTTTGATACAACTTATGATGAAGCAAGTCATACTGTAACCTTTAAGGCGACTGGTGAGACATTGGCAACATACAATGCTGACTTAACTAAACCTGTTGAGACTCTATATCCAACTGTTGTTGGTCGAGTCTTGAACGATGGGGCAACTTATACTAATAACTTCACTTTGACAGTCAATGATGCTTATGGTATTAAGTCAAATGTTGTTCGTGTAACTACTCCTGGTAAACCAAATGATCCTGATAATCCAAATAACAACTATATTAAGCCAACGAAAGTAAATAAGAATAAAGAAGGCCTTAATATCGATGGAAAAGAAGTTTTAGCTGGTTCAACCAACTACTACGAATTAACATGGGATTTGGATCAATATAAGGGCGATAAATCTTCTAAGGAAGCAATCCAAAACAGCTTCTACTATGTAGATGATTATCCAGAAGAAGCATTAGATGTTCGTCCTGATTTGATTAAGGTTGCAGATGAAAAAGGAAATCAAGTATCAGGTGTCAGCGTTCAACAATATGACAGTCTAGAAGCTGCTCCTAAGAAAGTTCAGGACTTGTTGAAGAAAGCTAACATTACTGTTAAGGGTGCTTTCCAACTCTTCTCTGCTGATAATCCAGAAGAATTTTACAAGCAATATGTAGCAACTGGAACATCATTAGTCATTACAGATCCGATGACTGTTAAGTCTGAATTTGGTAAGACAGGTGGTAAGTATGAAAATAAGGCTTATCAAATTGATTTTGGAAATGGCTATGCTACAGAAGTAGTGGTTAACAACGTACCGAAAATCACACCGAAAAAAGACGTAACAGTAAGTCTAGATCCAACTAGTGAAAATCTGGATGGTCAAACAATTCAATTTTATCAAATGTTTAACTATCGTCTGATTGGCGGCCTCATTCCACAAAATCATTCAGAGGAATTAGAAGATTACAACTTTGTGGATGATTATGACCAAGCTGGTGATCAGTATACTGGTAATTACAAGACATTCAGCTCTCTGAACTTGACAATGAAAGATGGTTCAGTGATTAAGTCAGGTACAGATCTAACATCTCAAACAACTGCTGAAACAGATGCTACAAATGGTATTGTAACTGTTCGTTTTAAGGAAGAATTCTTACAAAAGATTAGTTTGGATTCACCATTCCAAGCTGAAACCTACCTTCAAATGCGCAGAATTGCTATTGGAACATTTGAAAATACTTATGTAAATACTGTTAATAAGGTTACTTATGCATCTAACACAGTACGTACAACAACTCCAATACCAAGAACTCCAGACAAACCAACACCAATTCCAACGCCAAAACCAAAGGATCCTGACAAACCTGAGACACCAAAAGAACCAAGAGTTCCTAGTCCAAAAGTTGAAGATCCTTCAGCACCAATTCCTGTTTCTGTTGGTAAAGAATTAACTACACTTCCAAAAACAGGTACAAATGATTCAAGCTACATGCCATATCTTGGTCTAGCAGCTTTAGTAGGAGTTTTAGGACTTGGTCAGTTGAAACGTAAAGAAGATGAAAACAAGTAAGCTCTAAAAGTTGAATAGAAAAGAGGAACTCTGTTTCCTCTTTTTTATAGCCTAAATTAAAAACGCTGCCTATTGATTTACACTCATAAAATCAACTAATTTATGTTAAAATGGTAGTAGAAAGTTGAGATTATGAGTTATTTTAAAAAATATAAATTTGATAAGTCACAGTTCAAGCTTGGTATGCGAACCTTCAAAACAGGGATTGCCGTATTTATAGTTCTCTTGATTTTTGGTTTTTTTGGCTGGAAGGGGCTTCAAATTGGAGCGTTGACAGCGGTCTTCAGTTTACGAGAGAGCTTTGATAAGAGTGTCCATTTTGGAACTTCGCGTATCTTAGGAAATAGCATTGGCGGTTTTTACGCCCTTGTCTTTTTCCTCTTAAACACTTTATTTCATGGAGCTTTTTGGGTAACCTTACTAGTTGTTCCGATTTGCACCATGTTAACCATTATGACAAATGTTGCTATGAACAACAAGGCAGGAGTTATCGGTGGTGTGGCAGCTATGTTGATCATTACCCTATCAATACCGAGCGGAGAAACATTTTTGTACGTGTTTGCACGTGTATTTGAAACATTTATGGGAGTTTTTGTCGCAATCCTTGTAAATTATGATATTGAGCAACTGAAACTCTTTTGGGAGAAAAAAAGAAAATAATGTTACATTTTATGACATTATTCGTTGACGTATGTCTTTTTTTAGACTATAATAGACAGGAAGAAGGAAATTGTAAATGAAGGAAAGAGAATTTCGCCGAAATATGGCTGTTTTTCCTATCGGCAGTGTTATGAAATTGACCGATCTCTCGGCGCGTCAGATTCGTTATTATGAAGATCAAGAGTTGATCAAACCTGATCGAAACGAAGGGAACCGTCGCATGTATTCGTTGAATGACATGGATCGTCTGCTTGAAATCAAAGATTATATCTCTGAAGGTCATAATATTGCTGCGATTAAGAAAAAATATGCTGAACGTGAGGCGAAGTCCAAGAAAGCCGTGAGTCAGACGGAAGTGCGTCGTGCACTTCACAATGAACTCCTCCAGCAGGGGCGCTTTGCTTCAGTACGGTCACCCTTTGGTCGCGGTTAGGCAATCGCAAGTAGTCATATATTAAGGAGAAAACCCATGCCAATCACAGCTGCAGATATTCGTCGTGAAGTCAAGGAAAAAAATGTTACCTTTATCCGTCTCATGTTTTCAGATATTCTGGGAACCATGAAAAACGTCGAAATTCCTGCTACAGATGAACAGTTAGATAAGGTCTTGTCAAACAAAGCTATGTTTGATGGCTCTTCTATTGAAGGTTTTGTACGTATCAACGAATCGGATATGTACTTGTATCCAGACTTGGACACATGGACAGTCTTCCCTTGGGGAGATGAAAATGGAAGTGTTGCAGGTTTGATCTGTGATGTCTATACAACAGAAGGCGAACCCTTTGCAGGTGACCCTCGTGGTAATCTGAAGCGTGCACTTCGTCATATGGAAGAAGTAGGATTCAAATCCTTCAACCTTGGTCCAGAACCAGAATTTTTCCTATTTAAGCTCGATGAAAATGGCGATCCAACTCTTGAGGTAAATGACAAGGGTGGCTACTTTGATTTGGCACCTACTGACCTTGCAGACAATACACGTCGTGAAATCGTGAATGTCTTGACCAAAATGGGATTTGAAGTAGAAGCAAGTCACCACGAGGTTGCGGTTGGACAACACGAGATTGACTTCAAGTATGATGAAGTTCTTCGTGCATGTGACAAGATTCAAATCTTTAAACTTGTTGTAAAAACAATTGCGCGTAAACATGGTTTGTACGCAACCTTTATGGCGAAACCAAAATTTGGTATCGCTGGATCAGGTATGCACTGTAATATGTCCTTGTTTGATGCAGAAGGAAACAATGCCTTCTTTGATCCAAATGATCCAAAAGGAATGCAGTTGTCTGAAACGGCCTACCATTTCCTTGGTGGTTTGATCAAGCATGCTTACAACTATACTGCTATCATGAATCCAACAGTTAACTCATACAAACGTTTGGTTCCAGGTTATGAAGCACCTGTTTACATTGCTTGGGCTGGTCGTAACCGTTCGCCACTTGTGCGCGTGCCGGCTTCACGTGGTATGGGAACTCGTCTAGAGTTGCGTTCAGTGGACCCAATGGCAAACCCATACATCGCTATGGCGGTTCTTTTGGAAGTTGGTTTGCATGGTATTGAAAACAAAATCGAAGCACCAGCTCCTATCGAAGAAAATATCTACATCATGACAGCAGAAGAGCGTAAGGAAGCTGGAATCACCGACCTTCCATCAACGCTTCATAACGCTTTGAAAGCTTTGACTGAGGATGAAGTGGTCAAGGCAGCCCTAGGTGAACACATCTACACTAGTTTCCTTGAAGCCAAACGTATCGAGTGGGCTAGCTATGCGACCTTTGTTTCACAATGGGAAGTTGATAATTATTTAGATCTTTACTAATATAGAAGAAAGATTGCCTGAGGGTGATCTTTTTTTGTATTTTATATCGAGATGTGATATAGTTTATATAACGAGGTGCGATATATCAAACTGAATAGGAGGTATGATTAAATGGAATTAACAGATAAAATAAGGCGTGTTTACCTTCCCATGACGGAAACAGGTTTTTATATCTTGCTTTGTCTACAGAAGGAGAACCATGGATATGGTATCACACAAAAGGTCAAGGAGATGACAGATTCGCAAGTTTCGATTAGTCCTGGAACTATGTATGGAACCTTGTCAAAGATGGAAAAGGATGGCTTGATTTCCTTTATCCGGGAAGAGGAAAAACGTAAAATCTATCAGATCACAGACTTGGGACGAAAAGTCTTAGATATTGAATTGAAACGTATTGAACGGCTCTATAGAAATAGTCGGGAGGAAGTATGATGGAAAAGAAGGTTGTATATCGGATATCTACAATTGCAGATTATGATAGAGAGGCTTTATACCTTGGGGAAATGCATGCTAAGGGCTGGAAACTTAAGGAAGTAAGCTACTCTAACTTAGTAGTTGCGGTTAAGTATACTTTTGAAAAGTGCCAACCGGAGCAGGTGTCTTATCAGTTGGACTTTTATCCCATGAAAAAATCAGAGAGAGCCTCCTATTTACAACTATTTAAAGACTGCGGCTGGGAGCATATTACAGACTTTAATAGTTTCTCCTATTTTAGAAAAGCGCATTCTGAAATTGAATCGGATACTGAGTTTGAAATCTATAATGACGCTGCAGGGAAGTTAGCTATGATCAAACGGATTTTAATAATGCGGATGCTTCCTATTTTGATTCTATTTTTAGCTCTACTACCGGTTTTCTCAAAGTTTGTCAGTGGAGCTAGTTCTTTCAGTTGGGGAATGTTTTTGATTGTCATAATAGATTGTGTTTTATTGATAGTTTTTGCGGTTCAGATTTCTTATATTTTTGGGAAATTGAGTCAAAAGTGGAAAGAATTATCTGATAAATGAAACAATGCCTGTTTTCTAATTTGGAGGTAAGACAATGAATAGCAAGATACAATTTAGGATTTTCACCATTGTTGATTTGGACAAGGAAGAAGAATATTTACATGAGATGCACTTGAAAGGTTGGAGATATAGAACTAATCGTTTGGGCTTTTTCTATTTTGAACAATGCCAACCAGATGATGTCATCTACCGTATCTATGATTCTAGATTTCTTAAAAAATATAAGCATGAACTGCAAGATTTTAGAAATAGCGGTTGGGAATTGATA
>URCN01000063.1:0-9499 GCA_900546335.1 uncultured Streptococcus sp. | reverse complement strand
CGTTGATACCATGAACTTTATCAAGGCAGATGTCCAAACTATCGTTATGGGGATGGCTGCATCTATGGGTACTGTCATCGCATCAAGCGGTGCAAAAGGCAAACGTTTCATGCTTCCAAATGCAGAGTATATGATTCACCAACCAATGGGTGGTACAGGTGGTGGTACCCAACAAACCGATATGGCAATCGCTGCAGAGCACTTGCTTAAAACTCGTAAGACTTTGGAGCAAATCCTTGCAGATAACTCTGGTAAATCAGTTGAGCAAATTCATGCAGATGCGGAACGTGATTACTGGATGAGTGCCCAAGAAACGCTTGAATATGGCTTTATTGATGAAATTATGGCCAACAATTCGTTAAGCTAAGCAACTTAGAAAGCAAACTCGACGGAGTTTGCTTTTTTTGGTATAATAGGGGAAGATTTCTTAGAAAGAGGATTCCTCATGTTTGAAAAAACAAATCGATCAGGATTAATCATCTATCTCTACTATAATCGAGATGCAAAAAAAATTCAGGAATACGGTGATATCTGTTACCATTCCAAAAAACATCGTTACTTGCAGCTCTATGTTCCAACTGAGGAGTTAGATGACTTAGTTGAGAGATTAGGTAAGGAAAGATATATCAAGAAAATTAGACGTTGCCATATTCAAGAGCTAGAAACTCCCTTCGTTGGGAATCTCTATCGTAACGAAGAAAACGTTATCATTTAAAAAATCAAACAATTGTATTGACAATTTTCTGATAATTCGGTATATTCTTAACATACTATTTTTAAAAACAACTATAAGGAGATTAAAAATGAAGAAAAAATTTGCCCTATCTTTTGTGGCTCTTGCTAGTGTGGCTCTTCTTGCTGCCTGTGGAGAGGTCAAGTCAGGAGCGTCAAACACAACTGGAAATCCAGTAGACGAAAAAACAATTAAGATCGGTTTTAACTTTGAAGAGACAGGTGCTGTGGCAGCTTACGGTACAGCTGAACAAAAAGGTGCCCAACTTGCTGTAGACGAAATCAACGCTGCAGGTGGAATTGATGGAAAACAAATCGAAGTTGTAGACAAAGACAACAAGTCAGAAACTGCTGAAGCAGCTTCTGTTACAACAAACCTTGTTACCCAATCAAAAGTAGCAGCTATTGTAGGACCTGCGACATCTGGTGCAACTGCTGCAGCTGTAGCTAACGCTACTAAAGCCGGAGTGCCATTGATTTCACCAAGTGCTACTCAAGACGGTTTGACTAAAGGTCAAGATTACCTATTTATCGGAACATTCCAAGATAGCTTCCAAGGGAAGATTATTTCTAACTATGTAACAAATAAATTGAATGCCAAGAAGGTTATTCTATATACTGACAATGCTAGTGACTATGCTAAAGGTATTGCTAAATCTTTCCGCGAAGCCTACAAGGGTGAGATTGTAGCAGATGAAACGTTTGTAGCAGGTGATACTGACTTCCAAGCAGCTCTTACTAAAATGAAAGGGAAAGAGTTTGACGCTATCGTTGTTCCAGGTTACTACACTGAAGCTGGTAAAATTGTAAACCAAGCTCGTGGTATGGGAATTGATAAACCAATCGTTGGTGGTGATGGATTTAACGGTGAAGAATTTGTTCAACAAGCAACTGCTGAAAGAGCATCAAACATTTACTTCATCTCTGGTTTCTCAACTACCGTTGATGTTTCTGCAAAAGCTAAAGCTTTCCTTGAAGCATACCGTGCTAAATACAACGAAGAGCCTTCAACATTCTCAGCTTTAGCCTATGACTCAGTTTACCTAGTAGCGAATGCTGCAAAAGGTGCTAAAAACTCAGGTGAAATCAAGGACAACCTTGCTAAAACCAAAGATTTTGATGGTGTAACTGGTCAAACAAGCTTTGATGCTGACCACAATACAGTGAAAACTGCTTACATGATGACCATGAACAATGGTAAAGTTGAAGAAGCAGAAGTTGTAAAACCATAACATTAGAATAGTAATTGAAATGGGGAATGAGCCTTTGACTCACTCCCTGTTTCGGTGTTTATGAACTTGTGAAAATAATGAAATTTTCTAAAAAATAATGATAGAAAAGAGTGAATGCTATGCTCCAACAACTTGTAAATGGTCTAATTCTGGGTAGTGTTTATGCACTGTTGGCTCTGGGTTATACCATGGTTTATGGAATTATCAAACTCATCAACTTCGCCCATGGCGATATTTACATGATGGGTGCCTTTATTGGTTACTTTTTGATTAATTCTTTCCAAATGGATTTCTTTTTAGCTTTAATTATTTCAATGGCTGGAACTGCACTACTTGGTGTTGTGATTGAGTTTCTTGCCTACCGTCCTTTGCGACACTCTACACGTATTGCTGTATTGATTACTGCTATCGGAGTGTCTTTCCTACTAGAATACGGAATGGTTTATTTAGTAGGCGCCAATACTCGTGCCTTCCCTCAAGCAATTGAAACAGTCCGATTTGACTTGGGACCAATTAGTTTGACAAATGTTCAATTGATGATTTTAGCAGTTTCTGTACTCTTGATGGTTTTATTGCAATTGATCGTCCAAAAAACAAAAATGGGGAAAGCCATGCGTGCGGTATCAGTTGATAGTGACGCAGCTCAATTGATGGGAATTAATGTAAATCGTACAATCAGCTTTACCTTTGCTTTGGGTTCAGCCCTTGCTGGTGCAGCAGGTGTCCTCATTGCCCTTTACTACAACTCTCTTGAACCTTTGATGGGTGTGACTCCGGGTTTGAAATCATTCGTTGCGGCCGTACTGGGTGGTATCGGGATTATTCCTGGTGCAGCTCTAGGGGGATTTGTGATTGGCTTGTTGGAAACATTTGCTACTGCCTTCGGTATGTCTGATTTCCGTGATGCTATCGTGTATGGAATCTTGCTTTTGATTCTGATTGTTCGACCTGCGGGTATCCTTGGTAAGAATGTGAAAGAGAAGGTGTAAACAATGAAGACAAATCTTAAAGTAAATATTCTCTGGTTATTCCTTCTGTTAGCGGGTTATGGATTGATTAGCGTACTGGTTTCTGCTGGTGTTCTCAATCTATTCCATGTCCAAATTTTAGAACAAATTGGGATTAATATCATCCTTGCAGTAGGTTTGAACTTAATCGTTGGTTTTTCAGGACAATTCTCACTTGGTCATGCAGGTTTTATGGCAATTGGGGCTTATGCAGCAGCGATTATTGGTTCAAAATCACCAACCTATGGTGCCTTCTTTGGAGCAATGGTCTTGGGCGCCTTGATTTCTGGTGCAGTTGCTTTGCTCGTTGGGATTCCGACACTTCGTTTGAAGGGTGACTACCTGGCTGTTGCGACACTAGGTGTTTCAGAAATCATTCGTATCTTTATCATTAATGGTGGTAGTTTGACCAACGGTGCTGCTGGTATCTTGGGTATACCAAACTTTACCAACTGGCAAATGGTTTATCTTTTTGTAGTGATCACAACTATTGCAACTCTAAACTTCTTACGTAGTCCAATTGGAGGCTCTACTCTATCTGTTCGTGAGGATGAGATTGCTGCTGAATCCGTTGGGGTAAACACTACAAAGATCAAGATTATCGCTTTTGTCTTTGGTGCCATTACAGCAAGTATTGCTGGTTCACTTCAGGCCGGTTTTATCGGTTCTGTTGTCCCAAAAGATTACACTTTTATTAATTCCATCAACGTGCTGATTATCGTTGTATTTGGTGGACTTGGATCTATTACTGGTACCATCGTTTCAGCGATTGTTTTAGGAATTTTAAATATGCTCCTTCAAGATGTAGCTAGCGTACGTATGATCATCTACGCCTTGGCTCTTGTATTGGTGATGATTTTCAGACCAGGTGGACTTCTTGGGACATGGGAATTGAGTCTATCACGTTTCTTTAAAAAATCGAAGAAGGAGGGACAAAACTAATGGCACTACTTGAAGTTAAACAGTTAACCAAACATTTTGGCGGTCTAACAGCTGTTGGAGATGTCACTCTTGAATTGAACGAGGGAGAATTGGTTGGTTTGATCGGACCAAACGGGGCTGGTAAAACAACCCTTTTCAATCTCTTGACTGGTGTTTATGAACCAAGCGAAGGTACTGTGACACTAGATGGTCACCTCCTAAATGGGAAAACTCCCTATAAGATTGCTTCACTTGGACTCAGTCGTACTTTCCAAAATATTCGTTTGTTCAAGGACTTGACAGTTTTGGAAAATGTTTTGATTGCGTTTAGCAATCATCATAAACAACATGTCCTTGCGAGCTTCCTACGCCTACCAGCTTTTTATAAGAACGAGGAAGAATTAAAAAGCAAAGCTTTGGACTTGCTGAAGATTTTTGATTTGGATGGTGATGCAGATACTCTTGCGAAGAATCTGGCCTATGGCCAACAACGTCGATTAGAAATCGTTCGTGCTCTGGCAACAGAACCTAAAATCCTCTTTTTGGATGAACCTGCAGCTGGTATGAATCCTCAAGAAACAGCTGAATTGACAGAATTAATCCGTCGTATCAAAGATGAATTTAAAATTACCATCATGCTCATCGAACACGACATGAATTTGGTTATGGAAGTCACTGAGCGTATCTATGTTCTTGAATATGGTCGGTTGATTGCTCATGGGACTCCGGATGAGATCAAGAACAACAAACGCGTTATCGAAGCTTATCTAGGAGGTGAAGCCTAATGTCTATGTTAAAAGTTGAAAACCTCTCTGTGCATTACGGTATGATCCAAGCAGTTCGTGATGTAAGTTTCGAGGTTAATGAAGGTGAAGTTGTTTCCTTGATTGGTGCCAATGGTGCTGGTAAAACAACCATTCTTCGTACCCTTTCAGGTTTGGTTCGTCCAAGTGCTGGTAAAATTCAGTTTTTAGGAAAAGAAATTCAAAAGTTGCCTGCACAAAAAATCGTGGCAGGTGGTCTTTCACAAGTTCCTGAGGGACGCCATGTTTTTCCAGGCTTGACTGTTATGGAAAACTTAGAAATGGGAGCCTTTTTAAAGAAAAATCGTGAAGAAAATCAAGCCAACTTGAAAAAAGTTTTCTCACGCTTCCCTCGTTTGGAAGAGCGTAAAAACCAAGATGCGGCAACTCTTTCAGGTGGTGAACAGCAGATGCTGGCTATGGGACGCGCTCTCATGTCTACACCTAAGCTTCTTCTCTTGGATGAGCCGTCAATGGGACTTGCCCCGATCTTTATCCAAGAAATTTTTGATATCATTCAAGATATTCAGAAGCAAGGAACAACGGTTCTCCTAATTGAACAGAACGCTAACAAGGCTCTTGCTATCTCTGACCGTGGTTATGTACTTGAAACAGGAAAGATTGTCCTATCAGGAACAGGAAAAGAACTCGCAGCATCCGATGAAGTCAGAAAAGCATATCTAGGTGGCTAAAAAGGTCTGGAGGACCTTTTTAGTCGCCAGATAAGGATTGCGCAAGAAATTCTTCTCTAGTCTGGGAGCCTAGTTTAGGTTGTGGATGGAGATGATAATAGGTTTTCAATACTAGTTGCTAGTATCCTTAACAACTGAAAGAAATATAAATAATGTTTGCTAACTTGCACATATAGAGCTCTAGATTAGAGCTCTTTTTTGTAAAAGACTCAGATTATTCAAAATCTTGAAAAAGAGATGAAAGCGTTTGATAGATTTTCTAAGAAAGTGTATAATAAAAGTAGCAATATAGAAGGAGAAGTCTCATGGCAGTTAAAGATTTCATGACCCGTAAGGTAGTTTATATCAGTCCAGATACGACTGTAGCACACGCAGCAGATTTGATGCGCGAGCAAGGTTTGCACCGTTTACCTGTTATCGAAAACGATCAATTAGTCGGATTGGTAACAGAAGGAACCATTGCGGAAGCCAGCCCATCTAAAGCGACCAGTCTCTCTATCTATGAGATGAATTATCTTCTGAATAAAACCAAAGTAAAAGATGTAATGATTCGAGATGTCGTGACGGTTTCTGGCTATGCTAGTTTAGAAGATGCGACCTACCTGATGTTGAAAAATAAAATAGGGATATTACCAGTCCTAGACAATCATCAGGTCTACGGCGTCATTACAGACCGCGATGTTTTTCAGGCTTTCTTGGAAATCGCTGGATACGGAGAAGAGGGGATTCGCGTTCGTTTCATTACAAAAAATGAAGTCGGAGTACTGGGAAAAATTGTAGCTCTAATTGTAGAAGAGGATTTAAATATTTCCCATACTGTTAACATCCCACGTAAGGATGGCAAGGTCGTCATCGAAGTTCAAATTGATGGAAAAATCGATTTGACTTCATTAAAGGAAAAGTTTGAAAAAGAAGGAATTCAAGTGGAGGAGATTACTCATACCTCTGCTAAAGTCCTTTAAACAAGAGGCTTTAGAGCCTCTTTTCTTCTGCCATCAAAAGCGGTGAAAAGCAAAATATGGAAAGAAATGAGAGATTATGGTATAATAAAACGATATGAAAAGGAGTATCTATGGACATTTCAGAAATTCGTCAAAAAATTGATGCAAATCGTGAAAAATTAGCTTCTTTTAGGGGGTCTCTTTGACCTCGAAGGCTTAGAGGAAGAGATTGCCATCTTGGAAAACAAGATGACAGAACCTGATTTTTGGAACGATAATATCGCGGCCCAAAAAACGTCGCAAGAATTAAATGAATTAAAAAACACCTACAACACTTTCCGTAAAATGGAAGAGTTGCAGGATGAAGTTGAGATTTTATTGGACTTTTTAGCAGAAGACGAGTCAGTCCATGATGAACTGGTCGAACAGTTGACGGAACTGGATAAGATGATGACCAGCTACGAGATGACCCTTCTCTTGTCAGAACCTTATGACCATAATAATGCAATCTTAGAAATTCATCCAGGATCTGGTGGTACTGAGGCTCAGGACTGGGGCGATATGTTGCTTCGTATGTACACTCGTTATGGAAATGCCAAAGACTTTAAAGTAGAAGTCTTGGATTACCAAGCTGGTGATGAAGCAGGTATCAAGTCTGTGACCTTGTCTTTTGAAGGACCCAATGCATACGGCCTACTTAAATCAGAAATGGGTGTTCACCGTTTGGTCCGTATTTCGCCATTTGATTCTGCCAAACGTCGCCATACATCATTTACATCCGTAGAGGTTATGCCTGAGTTGGATGATACCATCGAAGTGGAGATTCGTGAAGATGATATCAAAATGGATACCTTCCGTTCAGGTGGTGCTGGAGGACAAAACGTTAATAAGGTGTCAACAGGTGTGCGTTTGACACATATTCCTACGGGAACTGTCGTCCAATCAACGGTCGATCGTACCCAGTATGGAAATAGAGATCGTGCCATGAAGATGTTGCAGGCTAAGCTCTATCAAATGGAGCAAGAAAAGAAAGCTGCGGAAGTCGATTCCCTTAAAGGTGAGAAAAAAGAAATCACTTGGGGAAGCCAAATCCGTTCATATGTTTTCACGCCTTATACTATGGTAAAAGATCACCGTACAAGCTTTGAAGTTGCTCAGGTAGATAAGGTGATGGATGGAGACCTTGATGGTTTTATCGATGCCTATCTCAAGTGGCGAATCAGCTAAGATAGAAAGGAACTCATATGTCAATCATTGAAATGAGAGATGTTGTCAAAAAGTATGACAATGGAACGACTGCCCTGCGTGGTGTATCTGTCACCATTGAACCAGGAGAATTTGCCTATATCGTAGGACCTTCTGGGGCAGGGAAGTCAACCTTTATTCGAGCTTTATACCGAGAAGTAAAGATCGAAAAAGGAAGCCTAAAAGTTGCAGGCTTTAATTTAGTTAAAATTAAGAAGAAAGATGTCCCGCTTTTACGTCGTAGTGTCGGGGTAGTCTTTCAGGATTACAAACTTTTGCCTAAGAAGACCGTTTATGAGAATATTGCCTATGCAATGGAAGTAATCGGTGAGAGCCGTCGCAACATCAAAAAACGTGTTATGGAAGTATTGGACCTGGTTGGTTTGAAACATAAGGTTCGCTCTTTCCCTAATGAACTCTCAGGTGGAGAGCAGCAACGGATTGCGATTGCTCGTGCGATTGTCAACAATCCTAAAGTATTGATTGCCGATGAGCCAACAGGAAACTTGGACCCAGATAATTCATGGGAAATTATGAATCTGTTGGAACGCATCAATCTCCAAGGTACTACTGTCTTGATGGCTACCCATAATAGCCAGATTGTAAATACCTTGCGCCACCGTGTCATTGCCATTGAAAATGGCCGTGTCGTTCGTGACGAAGCTAAAGGAGAATATGGATACGATGATTAGTAGATTTTTTCGCCATTTATTTGAATCATTAAAAAGTTTAAAGCGAAATGGCTGGATGACAGTAGCA
Organism: uncultured Streptococcus sp.; assembly: GCA_900546335.1. GTDB lineage: Bacteria > Bacillota > Bacilli > Lactobacillales > Streptococcaceae > Streptococcus. The sequence goes on along the minus strand of URCN01000063.1, from coordinate 1,167 downwards.
GCAGTAAGTTCGGTTATGATTACCTTAACACTTGTTGCCCTGTTTGCATCTGTAATTTTTAATACAGCAAAACTGGCTACCGATATTGAAAACAACGTTCGGGTCATGGTTTACATTCGTAAGGATGTAGCTGATAACAGTGAGACGATTGTAAAAGAAGGTCAGACAGTTACCAATAATGACTACCACAAGGTCTATGATGCTTTGAAAGCTATACCTGCTGTTAAGAGTGTTACCTTCTCAAGTAAAGAAGAACAGTACGAAAAACTAACGGAAACAATGGGTGACGATTGGAAGGTCTTTGAAGGAGATGCAAACCCTCTCTATGATGCTTATATCGTCGATACAAATTCTCCAAGTGATGTAAAGAAAGTAGCTGAAGAAGCTAAGAAAATCGAGGGAGTTTCAGAAGTTCAAGATGGTGGAGCCAACACTCAACGACTCTTTGAACTAGCATCTTTTATCCGTGTTTGGGGGTTGGTTATTGCAGGGCTCTTGATTTTTATTGCAGTCTTCCTTATTTCCAATACCATCCGTATCACCATTATTTCACGTAGTCGTGAGATTCAGATTATGCGTCTTGTAGGAGCAAGAAATGGCTATATCCGTGGTCCGTTCTTGCTAGAAGGTGCTTTTATTGGCTTGCTTGGTGCAGCAATTCCTTCAGTCCTTGTTTTCTTTGTTTATAATATGGCCTATCAATCAGTCAATAAATCCTTGGTAGGTCAAAACTTGTCAATGATTACACCAGATGTGTTTATTCCTCTGATGACAGTCCTATTATTTGTAATCGGAATTTTCATTGGTTCAATTGGTTCTGGAATTTCGATGCGTCGATTCTTGAAAATCTAGTTGGATTTAAATGCAAATTGCAGAACAAATCAGAAAAATAATACATATTCAAAAGAGAAGTTTTCGTAAACTTCTCTTTTTCCTTTTTTAAAATTAAAAAAATAGACAATTTTTTTATAAAAGCCTTTACAAAAAAAATAAAAGTGGTATAATTAATACATAACCAAATGCAAACGTTTTCGTAAAACGTTTGCCTAAATAAAATAAAGGAGATTTGAATGATGAAAGCTACATTCAAAAATGTCTTGTCTTTCGAATTTTGGCAAAAATTCGGTAAGGCTTTAATGGTGGTTATCGCCGTTATGCCAGCGGCGG
>URCN01000062.1:0-9624 GCA_900546335.1 uncultured Streptococcus sp. | reverse complement strand
AATTTTACAAGCTGTCCAGTTGATTCTTCTCTATAGTTGGTACTGGGGAAATCACATGCCGTTGTCAGAAAGTTTACCATTTTATCATTGTCGTATAGCGATGTTTGTAGTGCTGTTACTTCCTGGTAAGTCAATGTACAAGCAATATTTTTCTCTACTTGGAATTTTTGGAACGCTGGCAGCTTTTGTTTATCCAGTACCAGATGCCTATCCTTTTCCCCACATAGCCATCCTGTCTTTCATTTTTGGTCACCTAGCTCTTCTAGGAAATTCTTTGGTTTACTTATTTAGACAGTATGACTCTAGATTATTGGATGTTAAGCGGATTGTTTTATTAACCTTCTCACTTAATGCTCTGATTTTTGTGGTTAATTTAGTGACTGGAGGAGATTATGGATTCTTGACAAAGCCACCATTGGTTGGTGATCATGGCTTAGTTGCTAATTATCTGATTGTGTCGCTGGTATTAGCTACAGCTATTAGTTTGACCAAGAAAGTATTAGAAGTTTTTTTAGAGCAGAAAGCAGAAAAAATACTTGTGAAGAAAGCTTAAGTATAAGCTTTCTTTTTTTGTAAAAAACGATACTTTTTTAAAGTAAGGCTGTTAAGATAAAAAAATAGAAATAAAAAGTGAAAAATGACTAGGAAATTTATCAAAATCTAAGCACAATAAGATTTTTTGTGTTATAATATTCTTTGAATAGCTATGCCCAAACATAGTTATTAAATAGAAGTGAGAAACTTGGAAGACAGAGAGGATGCGATGTAATGACTAGAGATGGTTTTTTTACAGGCTTAGATATCGGAACTAGCTCGATTAAAGTGCTAGTAGCTGAGCATAGAGATGGCGAAGTAAATGTAATTGGTGTTAGTAATGCCAAAAGTAAAGGTGTAAAAGACGGAATTATTGTTGATATTGAAGCAGCTGCTTCAGCAATCAAATCTGCAATCACACAGGCAGAAGAGAAAGCGGGTATTTCTATTAAGTCTGTTAACGTTGGCCTTCCAGCAAACCTCTTGCAGGTTGAACCAACACAAGGAATGATTCCTGTAACTTCAGATACTAAAGAAATCACAGATCAAGATGTTGAAAATGTTGTCAAATCAGCTTTGACAAAGAGCATGACTCCTGACCGTGAAGTGATTACCTTTATTCCAGAAGAATTCATCGTGGATGGATTCCAAGGCATCCGTGACCCTCGTGGTATGATGGGTGTTCGTTTGGAAATGCGTGGTCTGCTTTACACAGGTCCTCGTACAATTCTACACAATCTTCGCAAGACAGTTGAGCGTGTAGGCATTCATGTTGATAATGTGATTATTTCACCTTTGGCAATCGTGAACTCCGTTCTCAATGAAGGTGAACGTGAATTTGGTGCGACTGTCATTGACATGGGTGGAGGTCAGACTACTGTAGCGACTATCCGTAACCAAGAATTGCAGTTCACTAACATCTACCAAGAAGGTGGAGATTACGTTACTAAAGACATTTCTAAAGTCTTGAAAACTTCTCAAAAAATTGCAGAAAGTTTGAAACTGAACTATGGTGAAGCTTACGTTCCACTTGCAAGTAACGAAACTTTCCAAGTTGAAGTAATTGGTGAAGTAGAACCTGTTGAAGTAACAGAAAGCTATTTGGCAGAAATTATCTCAGCACGCATCAAACATATCTTCGACCAAATCAAACAAGAGTTGGAAAGAAGACACTTGTTGGATTTGCCAGGAGGTATCGTCCTTATCGGTGGAAATGCAATTTTACCAGGAATTGTTGAATTAGCTCAAGAAGTATTTGGTGTTCGCGTAAAACTCTATGTACCAAATCAAGTTGGAATTCGCAACCCTGCATTTGCGCACGTGATTAGCTTGTCTGAGTTTGCTGGTAAATTGACTGAAGTCAATCTTCTTGCTCAAAAAGCAGTTAAAGGAGATGAATTCCTTCGTCAAAAACCAATCAACTTTGGCATTCCAAATCAACGTTTGAATCCTGTAGCGCAACCAAGTCCAGCACAAACAGCTCCAGCTGAAACCGTGCAGGAAGCTCCAGTTGCTCCCAAGGAAGAATTCCAAGCAAGTTCTCAAAGTAAACCGAAGCTAACAGAACGTTTCCGTGGTTTGATCGGAAGCATGTTTGATGAATAAAAGAGGATAAGAAATTATGACATTTTCATTTGATACAGCAGCAGCTCAAGGCGCAGTTATTAAGGTAATTGGTGTCGGTGGCGGTGGTGGTAATGCCATCAACCGCATGGTTGACGAAGGTGTTGCTGGTGTAGAATTTATCGCAGCCAACACTGATGTACAAGCTCTTAGCAGTACGAAAGCAGAAACAGTTATCCAACTTGGTCCAAAATTGACTCGTGGTTTGGGTGCTGGAGGTCGTCCAGAAGTTGGACGTAAGGCTGCAGAAGAAAGCGAAGAAGCTTTGACGGAAGCAATCAGCGGTGCAGACATGGTCTTCATCACTGCTGGTATGGGTGGAGGATCTGGAACAGGTGCAGCTCCAGTTATTGCACGTATTGCTAAAGATCTTGGTGCCCTTACAGTTGGTGTTGTGACTCGTCCTTTCGGATTTGAAGGAAGCAAACGTGGTCAGTACGCTGTAGAAGGAATCAACGAACTTCGTGAGCATGTTGATACTCTATTGATTATCTCAAACAACAACTTGCTAGAGATTGTTGACAAGAAAACACCACTTCTTGAAGCACTTAGTGAAGCAGATAACGTTCTTCGCCAAGGTGTTCAAGGGATCACTGACTTGATCACGAACCCAGGATTGATTAACCTTGACTTTGCTGACGTGAAAACTGTAATGGCAAACAAAGGGAATGCCCTTATGGGTATCGGTATCGGTAGTGGTGAAGAACGTGTTGTTGAAGCAGCTCGTAAAGCAATTTACTCTCCACTTCTTGAAACAACTATCGATGGTGCAGAGGATGTCATCGTCAACGTTACTGGTGGTCTTGACTTGACCTTGATTGAAGCAGAAGAAGCTTCAGAAATTGTCAACCAAGCAGCTGGCCAAGGTGTAAACATCTGGCTTGGAACATCAATTGACGAAAGCATGAAGGATGAAATCCGTGTTACTGTTGTAGCGACAGGTGTTCGCCAAGAGCGAGTGGAAAAAGTAGTTGGAGCTCGTAACAACCAACCAGTTGGACGTCCATCAACTAAAGCTCCACAAGCGCACACATTTGACCGTCAATTCGACTTGGAAGAGACAGCAGAATTGCCTAAATCAAGCCCACGTCGTTTTGAAACAAACCAAGCCTCTGCTTTTGGAGACTGGGACTTGCGTCGTGAGTCTATTGTTCGCCAAACAGATCCAGTTGTTTCACCGGTAGAACGCTTCGAAACACCAGTTTCACAAGATGAAGATGAATTGGATACACCTCCATTCTTCAAAAATCGTTAATCAATGAATTTGAAAAAAAATACTGAATTAGTTTCTCAGCAAATAGCTGATGCTAGTCAAGAAGCCAACCGTGCTCTAGATGCTGTTTCAGTAATCGCAGTGACAAAGTATGTAGATGTACAAACAGCGGAAGCCTTGCTTCCGCTTGGTGTCCGTCATATAGGTGAAAATCGAGTTGATAAATTTTTAGAAAAATATCAGGCCTTGAAAGATTACCCAGTTACTTGGCATTTAATAGGAACACTACAGAGACGGAAAGTGAAAGAAGTAATCCCATATGTGGATTACTTTCATGCTTTAGATTCCCTTAAGTTAGCCCAGGAAATTCAAAAGAGAACAGATCATGTTATCAAGTGTTTCTTGCAGGTCAATATTTCTGGGGAAGAAAGCAAGCATGGGTTTTCAAAAGAAGAATTGCTAGAACTTTTGCCAGAATTGGCTAAGTTAGATCAGATTGAGTATGTTGGTTTAATGACCATGGCTCCTTTTGAGGCAGACAGTGATGAATTGAAAGAAATTTTCAAGGATACGCAGGCTCTGCAAGCAGAAATTAGAGAAAAACAAATCCCTAATATGCCGATGACAGAGCTAAGCATGGGAATGAGTCGTGATTTTAAAGAAGCGATTCAGTTCGGCTCAACCTTTGTTCGAATCGGTACAGCATTTTTTAAATAGGAGAGAGCTATGTCTTTAAAAGATAGATTCGATAAATTTATAGATTATTTTACAGAAGACGGAGAAGAAACGACTAACTACCAGACTCAACAAGAGGAAACAGTTAGCCCAGCCATCTCATCTTCTAAAGAATTACCAGCACCTGCTCAGTCAGGATCAGCAAAAGATGCAAATATTACTCGTCTACATGCGCGACAGCAAGAATTGGCAATGCAAAGCCATCGTTCAGATGAGAAAGTGACAATCGACGTTCGCTATCCAAGAAAATATGAAGATGCAACTGAAATTGTAGATTTGTTGGCTGGCAATGAAAGTATTTTGATTGACTTCCAATACATGACAGAGGTACAAGCCCGTCGTTGCCTTGATTACTTGGACGGAGCCCGTCATGTCTTAGCTGGGAATATGAAAAAAGTTGCGAGTACGATGTATCTATTGACGCCTGTCAACGTTGTCGTGAATATTGAAGATATCAAACTTCCAGATGAATCACAAAGCGCTGAGTTTGGTTTTGATATTAAACGAAATAGAGCAAGATAATGATTTTCTTAATCCGTTTAATCCAAAATGCGGTTAGCATTTATTCCATCATTCTCGTTGCATTTGCTCTTCTTTCATGGTTTCCAAATGCCTATGAAAGCCAACTAGGTCGCTTAGTTATCAGACTTGCTCGCCCAGTTATTGAGCCACTTCGTAAACTCAATCTACAATTTGCTGGTCTTGACTTTACGGTTTGGGCAGCGCTGATTCTGATTCAGTTTGTTGGAAATCTCTTAACACGACTAGTCTTATTACTATGACAGCAAATCGAGCCATTTATCAGCATTTTTCCCAAGATGATATTCCCTTTATTGATAAGGGTTTAGAGTGGTTCAAGCGGGTAGAAGATACATATGCGCCGGTACTTACTCCTTTTATCAATCCCCATCAGGAACAGATTTTGAGGGTGCTAGCTGGGACATATGGACTGGGTTGCCAAAGTAGTGGTGATGTTCTTCCGACAGAGTCGGTTCGTGTTCTTCTCTATCCCGATTACTTTGAACCGGAGATATCAGACTTTGAAATGGCCTTGTTGGAAATTTGCTATCCGAGTAAGTTTGAGCAACTGAGTCATGGAAAAATATTGGGAACAATCATCAACCAACTAGGAATTGACCGTAAATTATTTGGTGATATCTTGGTAGATGAAAAGAGAGCACAGATTTTTGTCAATCGTGATTTCATTCCTCTTTTTCAGGATGGAATAAGAAAGATTGGCAGACTTCCTGTATCGCTGGAGGAACGTCCTTTTACCGATAGGATTTTGTCTAAAATTGATTATAGAGAACGAGAAATTTTAGTTTCGAGTTTTCGATTGGATGCCCTCTTATCAAGTGCCTTGAAATTATCTAGAAACCAAGCTAGTCAACTGATAGAGAAAAAATCTGTCCAGGTAAACTATCATCTGGTTGAAAAAAGTGATTACCAGGTCGCAGTTGGAGATTTGATCAGTGTGAGAAAGTTTGGTCGTTTGAAAGTTGTCAAAGACAATGGTCAGACCAAAAAGGATAAGAAAAAACTAACAGTCCGGCTACTTTTAAGCAAGTGAGAAAAAATATGTCGATTACACCACAAGAAATAAGTGATAAAGCTTTCTCAAGAACATTCAGAGGCTACAATCAGGAAGAAGTTGACCTCTTTCTAGATAAGATTTACTTTGAATTAGAGGAGATGATTCGATACAAAGATGAAACTGAACTCTATATCAAAAAACTAGAAGAACGTCTTTCCTATTATACGAATGATATTCCTAAGAGAACAGTAACAAGCGAGCAAGAACCAGAAGCAATTAATGATTCTATTTTTTATTAAGTAAGTGAGGAAAAGTATGCCAATTACATCGTTAGAAATTAAAGATAAAACCTTTGGTACAAGATTTAGAGGTTTTGACCCAGAAGAAGTAGATGAATTTCTGGATATCGTTGTTCGTGACTACGAAGACTTGGTTCGTAGCAATCACGATAAAGAGACACACATCAAGAGTTTGGAAGAACGTTTGTCTTACTTTGATGAGATGAAGGATTCCTTGAGTCAGTCAGTTTTGATTGCTCAAGATACTGCAGAGCGTGTTAAACAAGCTGCTCAAGAACGTTCAAACAATATTATTCAACAAGCTGAACAAGATGCTCAGCGTTTGCTTGAAGAAGCGAAATACAAGGCAAATGAAATTCTCCGTCAGGCTACAGATAATGCGAAGAGAGTGGCTGTTGAGACAGAAGAGTTGAAGAACAAGAGCCGTGTATTCCATCAACGCCTCAAGTCTACGATTGAAAGTCAGTTAGCAATTGTTGAGTCATCTGATTGGGAAGATATTCTTCGCCCAACAGCTACTTACCTTCAGACAAGTGATGAAGCCTTTAAAGAAGTGGTGGGTGAAGTTCTTGGTGAAACTGTATCTTTACAACCAGAGGAAGAACCTATTGATATGACTCGTCAATTCACACCAGAAGAGGTTGCTGAATTGCAAGCTCGTATCGAGGCTGGCAACAAAGAATTAGCTGAGTTTGAAGCTCAACAAAATCAACAGACAGAAGAAAGTGACCAGCATGAAGAGTCAGTTGAAGTAGAAGCTACTGCAACAACTGAGGACGATGCAAACAAAGAATCTGTTCTTATCCTATAAAAAAATGTGAGAACAAGATCCAACCAACTATATTTTCAGCGAGCGGGAGATGGTGAGAGTCCTGCAATCCCTAGTGGTTAGATTATCCTCTCAAGCAATCCAGTCCGAAAACAGTAAGACTAGACGTCCCCCACGTTACGGGAAAAGAGGAAAAGAGACCCTGTCTTTTTTCGAACAAAGGTGGTACCACGATTTTCGTCCTTTTTGCGAATCGTGGTTTTTATTTTGTCATTTTAAATTAAAGGAGTAACAATGAAACTTAAAGAAACCCTCAATCTAGGGAAAACAGACTTTCCTATGCGTGCTGGTCTTCCAACCAAAGAACCAGTTTGGCAAAAAGAATGGGAAGAAGCAAAACTTTACCAACGTCGTCAAGAATTGAACCAAGGGAAACCACATTTCACCTTGCATGATGGACCTCCGTATGCAAACGGAAATATCCACGTTGGACATGCCATGAACAAGATTTCTAAAGATATTATTGTTCGTTCGAAATCTATGTCTGGATTTTACGCCCCTTATATTCCAGGTTGGGATACACATGGATTGCCAATCGAGCAAGTCTTGGCAAAACAAGGCGTTAAACGCAAAGAAATGGACTTGGTTGAGTACTTGAAGCTTTGCCGTGAGTATGCTCTTTCTCAAGTTGATAAACAACGCGAAGACTTTAAACGTTTGGGTGTTTCTGGTGACTGGGAAAATCCTTATGTGACTTTGACTCCAGACTATGAAGCGGCTCAAATCCGTGTCTTTGGTGAAATGGCTAAAAAAGGTTATATCTACCGCGGTGCCAAGCCAGTTTACTGGTCATGGTCATCTGAGTCAGCCCTTGCAGAAGCGGAAATTGAGTACCATGATTTGCTTTCAACTTCCCTTTACTATGCTAACCGCGTCAAAGACGGAAAAGGTGTGCTTGATACAGATACTTACATCGTCGTATGGACCACTACGCCATTTACCATCACAGCTTCTCGTGGTTTGACAGTTGGAGCAGATATTGATTATGTATTGGTACAACCAGCTGGTGAATCTCGTAAGTTTGTAGTTGCTGCAGAATTGTTGAATAGTTTGTCTGAGAAATTTGGTTGGGCGGATGTTCAAGTCTTGGCGACCTACCGTGGTCAAGAATTGAACCACATTGTGACAGTCCACCCATGGGATACAGCTGTAGATGAGTTGGTGATCCTTGGTGACCACGTTACGACTGACTCTGGTACAGGTATTGTCCATACAGCCCCTGGTTTTGGTGAGGACGACTACAATGTCGGTGTTGCCAACGGCCTTGAAGTTGCTGTAACAGTTAACGAACGCGGTATTATGATGGAAAATGCTGGTCCTGAATTTGCGGGTCAGTTCTATGACAAGGTTGTGCCGACTGTTATCGAAAAACTGGGCGATTTGCTCCTTGCTCAAGAAGAAATCTCTCACTCATACCCATTTGACTGGCGTACGAAAAAACCAATCATCTGGCGTGCTGTTCCACAATGGTTTGCCTCTGTATCTAAATTCCGCCAAGAAATCTTGGACGAAATTGAAAAAGTGAAGTTCCACTCAGAATGGGGTAAAGTGCGTCTTTACAACATGATTCGTGACCGTGGTGACTGGGTAATCTCTCGTCAACGTGCTTGGGGTGTTCCGCTTCCAATCTTCTACGCAGAAGATGGTACAGCTATCATGACAGCTGAAACGATCGAGCACGTGGCTCAACTATTTGAGGAACACGGATCTATCATCTGGTGGGAACGTGATGCTAAGAACCTCTTGCCAGAAGGATTTACTCATCCAGGTTCACCAAATGGCGAGTTCAAGAAAGAAACAGATATCATGGACGTATGGTTTGACTCAGGTTCATCATGGAATGGAGTAGTGGTCAACCGTCCAGAACTCAAATATCCAGCAGATCTTTACCTTGAAGGTTCTGACCAGTACCGTGGTTGGTTCAACTCATCACTTATCACATCTGTTGCTAACCATGGCGTTGCTCCTTACAAACAAATCTTGTCACAAGGTTTTGCCCTTGATGGTAAAGGTGAGAAGATGTCTAAATCTCTTGGGAATACCATTGCTCCAAGTGATGTTGAAAAACAATTTGGTGCGGAAATCTTGCGTCTCTGGGTAACAAGTGTTGACTCAAGCAACGACGTGCGTATCTCTATGGATATCTTGAGCCAAGTCTCTGAAACTTACCGTAAGATCCGTAACACTCTTCGCTTCTTGATTGCCAATACATCTGACTTTAACCCAGCTCAAGACGCAGTAGCTTACGATGAGCTTCGTTCCGTTGATAAGTACATGACTATTCGCTTTAACCAGCTTGTGAAGACTATTCGTGATGCTTACGCTGACTTTGAATTCTTGACAATCTACAAGGCCTTGGTGAACTTTATCAACGTTGACTTGTCAGCCTTCTACCTTGACTTCGCTAAAGACGTTGTCTATATCGAAGGTGCCAAATCACTCGAACGTCGTCAAATGCAGACAGTCTTCTATGACGTACTTGTTAAAATCACCAAACTCTTGACACCAATCCTTCCTCACACAGCAGAGGAAATCTGGTCATATCTTGAGTTTGAAGCTGAAGACTTTGTTCAGTTATCAGAATTACCAGAAGCGGAGACATTTGCAAATCAAGAAGAAATCTTAGATACCTGGGCAGCCTTCATGGATTTCCGTGGACAAGCTCAAAAAGCCTTGGAAGAAGCGCGTAATGCCAAAGTTATCGGGAAATCACTCGAAGCACACTTGACAGTTTATCCAAACGAAGTGGTGAAAACTCTTCTTGGAGCAGTGGATAGCAATGTAGCTCAACTTTTGATCGTGTCAGAATTGACCATCGCTGAAGGTACAGCTCCAGAAGGCGCAGTTAGCTTTGAGG
>URCN01000061.1:0-9795 GCA_900546335.1 uncultured Streptococcus sp. | reverse complement strand
GTTCCTGTTTTATCAAAGACGAGAGTTTGGACTTTCTGGATTTCCTGTAGGACGGTTCCATTTTTTAGGAGAACCCCCATCTTGGCACTCCGCCCTGTTCCTACCATGAGGGCTGTTGGTGTTGCAAGACCTAGGGCACAAGGGCAAGCGATAATCAAAACTGCCACACCATAAAGTAGAGAGGTCACAAAACTAGCCCCAAGTAAGACAAACCAAATCCAAAAAGTCAAAATCGCTAAAATGACAACTGCTGGGACAAAAATTCCTGAAATCTTATCCGTCAAATCCTGAATCGGTGCACGGCTGGTCTGGGCTTTCTTCACAAAGTCCACAATCTGAGCCAAGACAGTCTCTGAACCAACTTTTTCTGCTTTAAAAACCAGTGTTCCACTATTATTGATAGTGGAGCCAATCACAGTATCTCCAACTGTTTTGTCTACCGGCAGGCTCTCACCTGTCACCATGGATTCATCAATACTGGAGACACCTTCGACAACAACACCATCAACCGCGATCTTTTCACCGGGACGCACTCGAATCAGGTCACCTACCTTGACTTGCTCCAAGGGAACTTGGACATAGCTATCCTCACGCAAGACTTCTGCTGTTTTAGCCTGCAAATCTAGTAATTTCTCCACAGCTTGAGAAGTGTTTTTTCGCATTTTTTCCTCAAAAACCGCCCCCAAAAGAACGAAGAAGAGGATAAATCCAGCACTTTCAAAGTAAACAGGGAGACCAGCAAAGAGAGCAACTAGACTATAGAGATAGGCTACTAGGGTTCCCAGTGCCACCAAGGTATCCATGTTGGCATTGTGTTTTTTAAAGCTGGCCCAAGCGCTCTGGATATAAGGACCACCGGCCACTAGCATGATAGGCGTCGTGGCTAAAAAGGTGCCCCAATGCATGACTGGATGACTGATAGTCCCTGTCAACATCCCAATCATGAGAATAACTAGCGGCACAGTAAAGATACTGGTAATCCAAAAACGTTGCAAAAGTGACAAAGATTTTCGCGTCTTCTCAACTACGATATAACTCCCCTTTTGCATCTTCATGCCACATGAAAATTCATGTTGCCCCAACTCTTGAGGCGTAAAACGAATTGTCTTCTCTTCATCTACGCCGATTGGTTCCAAGATGTCTTCTTCTTCAAAAAGGATTTCCTTGTAACAGTTTGAAGGAGTTATACGATGAAAGGTAATTTCAGCGGGAATCCCTTTTTGAAGCTGAATATGGGCTGGATGATAGCCTTTTTCAGCTCGGATACGGATTTTTTGAATGCCATTTTCTAGGCTTGCTTTCACAATTTCTGTCATAGTCTCCTCCTACTCTACAATCATCTTGCCGTGCATCATGTTCATACCACATGCAAAGCCAAACTCTCCAGTCTGCTCAGGTGTGATTTCCACTACATACTCTTCACCCATAGGAAGATCCGCATGCACACCAAAATCTGGAAAGACGATCTGATCTAGACAGGGTGAAGGGTCCTTGCGGTCAAAGACAATGCGGGCTGGCACTGATTTTTTAAGAATAATCAACTCAGGCGTATAGCCCCCCATGACTTCCACTCGGATCTCTTGGTAACCCTTTTTTTGCTGGGCCTTTTGTCCAGATTTTTCAGGCTTTTTGAAAAACCAAAACAAGATAAACGCGATAAGGGCAATACAAATAATGGTTACAATACTATTTAACATGACGTCTCCTTTACATACAATTACATCTTACTTCTGTTACAGCGCTTGATTTCTTCTTAGAAATCACAGCTTCTAAGTCTTCCAAGTCAGCCAAAGTGAAATCACATTCCACAATCAAATCAGCCAACAAGTTCTTAATCCTACGAGAACAAACCTTGTCTTTGATATCTTGGACAAGCAAGTCTCGACTTTGATCCAGAGTCAAAAGGGCTGAATAAACAAAGGACTTGCCTTCTTTTTTCCTCGTCAGACACTCTTTCTCTACTAAGCGAGCCAAAAGAGTCTGAATGGTCGACTTGGACCAGTCGAACCGCTCCGCTAAAACCCTGATCAAATCGCTACTGGTCTGCTCTCCCTGCATCCAAACAATCTTCATAACCTGCCATTCTGCATCTGAAATCTGCATAATCACACCTCCTGAATCTACATTTGTCGATTATGGTTCTAAGTATACTCTAAAAATCTACATTTGTCAATTATGAAATTACATATTTCTAAAAAAGAAGTTTAATCATTTGATGGGAGATTTCCAGTCAAATTTTACTATATAAACTATAAAAATATGCTATACTGAAGAAAAAAGAAAACAACCACTAGGGGTGCGTAAAGCTGAGATTAACGACTGTTAGATCCCTTTGACTCAATCTAGGTAATGCTAGCTGATGGAAGTGGAAATCATAATGGGGACTACCAGTCTTCTATTGCCTTCCTAAAACAGACTTGCTTGTTCTTAAGAATACAAACTTCAGTTGGTTGGGAGGTTTTAGATGACTTATTTACCCGTTGCTCTAACCATTGCAGGAACTGACCCTAGTGGCGGTGCTGGCATTATGGCTGATTTGAAGTCATTCCAAGCGAGAGATGTCTATGGAATGGCCGTTGTCACCAGCCTTGTCGCTCAAAATACCAGAGGTGTTCAATTAATCGAGCACGTCTCCAACCAAATGCTGGAAGCTCAATTGGAGAGTGTCTTTTCGGATATCAAACCTCAGGCTGTGAAAACTGGTATGTTGGCAACTACTGAGATCATGGAGATCATCCAACCCTACCTTAAAAAGCTGGACTGTCCCTATGTGCTGGACCCTGTTATGGTCGCTACGAGTGGGGACACCCTGATTGATACCAGTGCGAGAAGCTTCCTAAAAACAAACCTACTTCCCCTTGCAACCATTATCACTCCCAATCTTCCTGAAGCAGAAGAGATTGTTGGTTTTTCAATCCATGATCCAGAAGACATGCAGCGTGCTGGTCGCCTGATTTTAAAAGAATTTGGTCCTCAGTCTGTAGTTATCAAAGGTGGTCATCTTGAAGGTGGTGCCAAGGATTTCCTCTTTACCAAGGAGGAACAATTTGTCTGGGAAAGTCCACGAATTCAAACCTGTCACACCCATGGTACTGGATGTACCTTTGCTGCAGTGATTACAGCTGAACTAGCCAAGGGCAGAAGTCTTTACCAGGCAGTTGATAAGGCCAAGGCCTTTATCACAAAAGCCATCCAAGACGCTCCTCAACTCGGACATGGTTCTGGACCAGTCAACCATACAACTTTTAAAGATTAAGAAAAAAACTCTCTAGCTCCTACTTTAAGGGAATTAGAGAGTTTTTGATTAGGAAACAATGTCATTTAGCTTTGTTAAAAAGGCTTGTGTTTTTGCCTCAATATCTTCTGCCTGCATCAAATCACGTACGACAGCTACTCCAGCTATACCCGTGCCAATAAGTTGGTCAATATTCTCTGACGTCAATCCTCCAATAGCAACTACTGGTATTGCGACCGTTTGGCAAATGGTTTTCAAGGTTGAAATCAGGGTGATGGGAGCATTCTCCTTGGTCGTAGTTGGGAAAATGGCTCCTGTTCCCAAGTAATCCGCACCCGATGTTTCTGCTTCCAGGGCTCTTTTTACTGTTTTAGCAGTGACACCGAGGATTTTTTCAGGACCCAAGACTTTGCGGGCAACCGAAACTGGTAGTTCATCGTCGCCTATATGCAACCCAGCAGCATCGACTGCAAGACAGATATCCAACCGATCATCGATAATCAAGGGTACCTGATACGCATCTGTTATTTCCTTGACTTGTTTTGCCAGTTGATAGTATTGATTGGTTGTGAGATTTTTTTCTCGTAGCTGGATCATGGTAACACCTGAACGGCAGGCTGTCTCCACTTTTTCAAGAAAGTTTTCCAAGGAATCTTGGTAGCGATTGGTTACCAGATATAGTCTAAGTGCTTCTCTATTCATAAAAGTCTCCTTTGATAGCATCTAGCCAATTTTTATCTCTTTTTAGAAGAGAGAGCTGATTGAGAGTTTGAAAGCGAAACTCTTCCAATCCCATTCCTTGGACAAGAATTCTCTCAGCACCGATATTGAGATAAGAGACCGCTAGGCAGGAAGCTTCAAAGGCAGTCTTTCCTTGGCTGAGAAAAACAGCTGTCAAGGCTCCAACCAGGTCTCCTGTCCCTGTTATCCAATCCAATTCTGCACAGCCATTCCTCAATACAGCAACTTGATTTTTCGAAACGATGAGGTCCTTGGGGCCAGTGACTAAGAATGACATACCAGGATAAAGCTGACACCAGTCTTTCAAGACTTGGAGCAAATCCTCAGTTTCTTGATCTTTAGCACTAGCATCGACCCCAACTCCGTGGTGCTTTAAACCAACAAGACTCCGTATTTCCGACATATTTCCTTTAAGGACTGTGGGCTTGTATTCTAAAAGTTCTCTGACTAGATTCTTACGAATGGATGATGCTGCTAGGCCAACCGCATCTACTACCATTGGTAGAGAAGCTTGATTTGCATAAGAAGCTGCCATACGGATTGCTTTTTCCTTCTCAGCAGACAAATGCCCCAAATTGATGAAGAGAGCCTGGCTTTGTTTGGTAAAATCAAGAACCTCACGGGGATCATCTGCCATAACAGGTTTGCATCCCAGAGCCAAAATGCCATTGGCCAGCATCTCGCAGGAAATCTCATTGGTGATGCAGTGAATCAAGGAACTTGCTACCAGAGGGAAAGGATTTGTAAACGCCTGCATCAGTCTATCCTTTCTCCAAAGAAATATCCCTGCACTTTTTTAAAAAATTCCTGCTTGATTAAAAATCGAAAGGCGAGGAAAGCTATGGCTGTACCGATCAAGGTTGCTCCGAAAAATCGAGGGGTGTAGATAAACCAGCTAAGCTTGGCCGCAGATCCTGTAAAGAGAACCATAACAGGATAGGAAACAATGGAACCGATTATCCCTGTTCCCAAGATTTCTCCTAGAGCAGAATAGTGAAATTTTCGACCATACTTATAAAAGAGACCTGCAAGGAGGGCTCCGAAAGTAGCTCCTGTTAGGGCCAAAGGGGGAATGCCCTGAGTAGACATACGGATAAAGGCTGTGACTGTAGCCATGACCAAGGCATAAACAGGTCCCATCAAGATCCCTGCAAGGATATTGACTACACTGGACATCGGTGCCATTCCTTCAATTCGAAAGATGGGTGTAAGAACTACGTCAAGAGCAATCATCATGGACAAAACGGTTAATTTGTGAACTTGTAGTTGGTGCTTTCTCATTTTCTATTTCTTCTCTGTTTCTAAGGACTGCAAATCACTCGTCCAGGTTTGATGTTGGTAAGCCATCTCCCAAAACTTGGCTTCCATGTGGACACTTCGGTGGAAGGCCTCTAGCATTTTTTGTTTGTCCGTCTCGTCGCTTTCTCGATAGAGCTGATTAACCAGCGCTTCTTCCTCTTTAATCTGCTGTTCTAACTCATCGGTGATATAGGTTTCAATCCACTGTTGATAAAGAGGATTCGGGGATGGTTTGCGATTAAGTGCCTTGCCCAAATCATGGTATAACCAAGGACATGGAAGCAAACTAGCAAAAGCAATGCCCAAGTTTTGCTCTGCAAACTGGCGATAAATATGAGAAATGTAATGATAACAGGTTGGAGCGATTGGATGTTGCTCCATTTCCTGGTCGCTGATTCCTAATTCCTTGAAAAATTGTTGGCGAATAAACAACTCACCCTCCACTAGACTCTGGGCATTTTGTTTCAAGAGTCTTTTCATCTCTTGGTTTGAAGTCTTATCAGCCAAGAGGTGATAGGCTTCTGAGAAGGACTTCAGATAGTAGGCATCCTGAATCAGGTAATAGCGGAAAATAGAAGGTTCTAACGTTCCCTCTTGTAACTGTAAAACAAAGGGATGCCGAAAGGAAGCCTGCCAAGCTTCCTTGGATAATTCCATCGCAATATCTGTAAATTCCATAATAACTCCTTTATAGAAATAGGCTGGTTTGAAGCAATAAAAAGAAAAGTAGGTAAATCAATGTTGTCCTTTGAGAAATATAAAAAGTCCGATAGCTATTCTCCAAATGAACATGTTCGTCATATCCGTGAGCAGACAGAGCTCTCAGATAAAGATGGCGCCATCTAAAGACCGTCATCAGAACCTTGCTGTAAATCAAGGGAGACCAAACATGCAGTTTTTGACCACGCAATAAGCAAGCTTCCTTGAGGGACTTGATTTCCTGCTGAATGAGGGGAAAGGCATTGAATACCACAATCAAGGCATAGGCCCAAGAGCGTGATAACCCCTTTTGAGCCAAGTACAAGAGAAGCTCTTTTAGGGAAATAGAGGAAACAAAGACAAGACCAATACAAATGGTCACAAAAGCCCTCGTTCCAAGTATCACTGCCTGCGTAGCATCCCCATGTAACTGTACTGCCCAATAGTTAGCAAAGGATGGCAAAATGGCGAGCACAATCATCCAAGCCAACATTTTAAATCGACGATAATAGAGCATAAAGAGGATGCAAAATACGACTACAGAAAGATTAAGAGCAATCGAAGGAATGAAAGATGTTTCCAAGGATAAAATTAGAAAGAAGAGGCTGATAACTGGTGTCTTGGTTGCTACTTTGATCATACTACCTCACCTCCCTTAGAGTATCATTGTTCAGAGATGGGAGAGGTTTGCTGATGGTCACGTCTTGAAGATAGCTGAGACCCTCATTCGTCATCTCAATCCAATAATCAACCACAGAGATCAAGGGATCTAAACGATGGCTAATGATCAGAAAACTTCTTCCTTGATTTCTCTCCTCCACAATCCACTGACAAAAATAATGGCAAGCTCTATCATCCAAACCTGCAAAAGGTTCATCTAGCAAGATCACAGAAGCCTTGCTGATCAAGATGGTCAATAGCTGAAGAATCTTTTGCTGGCCACCACTTAATTGATAGGGACTCTTATCAAGTGCCTGCTCCAGATTAAAATATCGTAAAGCTTGGAGAATTCGCTGATTTCTTTCAGAGTCTGGACTATCTAATTGCAGTTCCTCTCTCAGATTGACTCGGATAAACTGCTTCTCAGCTTCCTGAACGACACCCGTCAGGTCACGATACAGACTCTTTTTCTTTTTTAGGACCGAACCCTTCCAAGTAATGCGCCCTCTATACTTTTGAAATTGAAGAATGGAACGAAAGAGGGTTGATTTCCCAACACCATTATCACCTAGGATACAGGAAATTCCTTGGTAAAACGTGAAATCAGCAATTGAAAAGAGGGGGCGATTACCCAGCTCACAAGTCACACGATCCATCTGGAATAGTTCTGGGCTAGGAGCAACTTCCTTTGAAGCAACCTGTGTTATCTCAGAGGTAGAGATTTGAAACACCTTCCTTAACTGGCCGTCTCTTAGCTCCACCATATGGTCGATATAGGCTTCATAGTCTGATAAATCATGGTCACACAGGATGACTGTCTTCCCATCAAGAGCCAACTCTTTTAAAATCTCCAATATCTCGATTCTGCTCTTGCGGTCAATGGAAGCGAAGGGCTCATCCAAGAGATAGACCCTAGGATTCATAGCAAAGAGGACAGCTAGCGCAGCCTTTTGCTTTTCCCCACCTGATAGGTGATGAATGGGACGGTGCAAGATTGGCTCGCAACGACATTGCCGGACCACCTCAGCTATTTTAGCATCAATCTCCTGCACATGATGGCCGATATTTTCCAAGGTAAAAATCAGCTCTTCAAACAAGTTCTCCATGGTAAATTGGTGATTGGGATTTTGAAAGAGAATGCCAACCGTCTGAACACGGTCGACGATAGAAAGCTGACTGACCTCTCTCCCATCTATCAGGACTTGACCACTATAGGGAAGAGAACTGACTTGGGCAATCATTTGAAAGAGGCTGGATTTTCCTGAACCACTGCTCCCAACTAACAAGGTAAAGGCTTGCCCATGAAAAGTAAAATCAATCGGTTCCGAAAAGATTGGGGACTGAATCTCTCGTAATTCCAGGCCCATCTATGCCTTTCCTCCAGCTGCAAACTGATGATAGAGTTTGAAAATGGCACGAACCAAAATGGTACAGAAGAAAAAGACGGAAATAAAACGCACCACCAGTAAGGAAAGGACAAAAGGAAGGGAGAAGGCATAGTAACCTAATTTAATGTATTCATAGACAAAGCTAAAAAGGGTAATCCCAATACTATTAGCAGTTAGAGAGAGCCAACTTTCATAACGATTCTTTGTTACAATAAAACCAAATTCACTTCCCAAACCTTGAACCAAGCCGGACAAAAGAGCGCCTAGACCGAATTGGCTACCATAAAGGACTTCAGCAAGTGCAGCAAGCACTTCTCCAATCGTTGCACTTCCGATTCTTGGAACAAAGATGGCCGCAATGGGCGCAGCCATACACCAGAGACCAAAGAGGATTTCATTGGCAAAGGCCTGCAAACCAAGAGGGGCCAAGATTAGGGTGAGGATATCAAACAGATAGCCTGAACCCACAAAAACGCCACCAAAAAAGATAGACAAGAAAGCAAGTAAGATAACATCTTTTAACTGCCATTTTTTCAACATAAAAAACTCCTTTTTTAAAGAAAAGTGGGGCATTCAAGGTGAGCTACCAAAAGGCTTGCCGTCAAGCCTATCCTCTTTTGATAAACAAAAAAACTCCAATTACAAACGAGAATTAGAGTTTACCTTACAAGATTAGACAGTTCTTTTCGACATACGAAAAAAACCTTTTCACATTTCCCTTCGCCAGTATTAACTGTATCAGGTTCAATGGGTATCATCTCAGCTTAAAGCACCCCAAATGTCTTTATTATTTTATTACTGGACCAGTATAACAGAATTTGAAAGCCCTAGCAAGATATTTGACCGGAAAATATATTTATATAGTTTGTTTGTTCATTCTTTTAATCTACATAAAAGTATTGCATCTGTCCTATAATTCATAACCGATATCAAAAAAGGCTAATTCTAAAGCAACTGCTTGATTCCAGCGTTCCTGAAGTTCTGTCAAATCTTCTCGACCTTTCCCGACACGATTGAGTTCGTCAACCAGAAATTGAACCCACTCTGCAAAGAAAGGACCTCTATGGAGATTAATCCATTCCGAATGAATATAGGCTTCAGGTTGAGGCAAATCTTTAGAACCCCAGTCTAAATAGAGACCTTCTGCAATGACCAGCATGACCAAAAGATGAGCATAGTCTGATGAAGCCACAGCAGAATACATTAGCTCCTGAAAGGCTTTTGTTACAGGGTGCAAGGTCACTTCTAGATAGTCATTCTCTGCTACTTTTAACTCTTTGAAAGCCTTTTGGAAATAACCATCTTCATCTGCTTCAAGAAAGCCTAGTTGCTTGGCAAAACGAAGCTTGGATTCAAGCTGGTCTGCGTGAGCTACACAGGCACCCAGCATGGATAAAAAGGCATCAAAGAAATGATAATCTTGAATCAGGTAGTCTTTTAAGACCTTATTCTCAATTGTCCCCGCAAAAAGTTCCTTAACAAAACGATGATTGATTGCAGCCTGCCAATCCTTCTGACTGCTTTTTAATAATTCTCCAACGGTCAAACCTGGCTGAAATGCATAGTCTTGTGTTTCCATATTTATTTTTCCTTCTTTACTCCTTAGTAATCAATAAAATATCAAGAGATACCAAGCAAAATCCTAGTTTCACTTGATCCTTTTAAAGAAAATTGAGGGCATTTGCAGATAGCTACCTAAAGGCTTGCGGTCAAGCCTGTCCTCTTTTGATAAACAAAAAAACTCCAATTACAAACGAGAATTAGAGTTTACCT